>CACWKM010000060.1 GCA_902761475.1 uncultured Bacteroidales bacterium | reverse complement strand
TGCGGCAGGCCCTGCATGAGTGCGCCTCCGCCCAGCAGCACGAGGTTGCGCACGTCTTGCTTGAGACCCGAATTGTCGATTTGCTGGTTGATGTTGGCAATGATTTCGCCCACGCGTGCCTCGATATACTTAGCCGCGTCGCTGCTCTTCACGTCTTCGATGACCACGGCGTCCACGTTGGCAGGGTCGAGCGGGTTGTTGATGTTCTTCTTCACACGCTCGGCGGTTTCCTCGACCACGGTGAGGCCGTTCATGATGTCGCGGGTCACGTTGCGACCGCCCAAGGGCAGGGTCGACAAGAAGGCCAACGCGTTGTCCTTGTACACCACCACGGTGGTCGTCTCGGCGCCGATGTCGACCAAGATGCAGCCCAGCGAGCGCTCGCTGTCGGTGAGCACCTGCTCGGCAACGGCGATGGGAGTCACCAGATATTCCTTGGCGGTAACGCCAAAATTCATCACACGGTCCAGATTGAGTTTGATGGTGGGCTTGGCAACAATGCGATTCACCTTGATTTTTATCGACGAGCCATATTGTCCCACCGGCGTGGTCGTCGCCGTCTTGTCGACGAAATAGGCGCTGGGGACCACCGTGATGGTCTCGTAGGACTTCACCGGGCGGCTCGAGGCTTCGCGCACGATGCGCTCGATGGTCTCGTCGGTGATGGCACGCGACGCGTCGAGGCTGCGGCTAATCTCGTCGGGCTCGCTGTGAAGCGAACGGCCACTGATGCCCACATAGGTCTGCGTGATGCGACCGTCGATGCGGCGCTCCAGTTCCTTGATGATGCGATTGATGGCGCTACGCACGTTCTCCACATTCTGCACGCAGCCATAGCGCACGCAGTTGATGAGTTTCTCCTCCACGAGATGGCTCACCGAGACCAAGCCTATCGACGACTTATCAGCGATAGCACCCACAATCTTGGAGCTACCGATTTCAATGGCGACTATATATTGTACCTGTTCCATGTTGATGTGATGATATGTTTGATTTCAATTATTGGTTGTTTTTGTCTTCGGTTTTTGGTTTTTAGGAGTAGTGGGCTTCACGATGGGTGCGCCGTCGATGCCCATCGTCTCGGCATCGGCCATGGGCTCGTCGTCCTCGGGGTCATACTCGATGACGGTCTTCACAGCCTTGGCGCGGCGCGTGGCCACCACCTGGCCGTGCCACTTGAGCGAGATGGTGTCGTAGGTGAGCCATCCGCGAGCGGGAAGCACCTTGGAGTAGAACAGGCGCAACTTCTTGAATTTGGCGGCATAGTCTTGCGCAGTGCCCATGTTCACCACGTGGCCCGAGATGCTGGGCACGAAATAGATGTTGTTGGTGTCGCGCATCATGTACATGGTCACGAGGCTGCGCAGCGTGGTGTCGCGCTCCACATAGTCTATCATGGGGAGCAGGCGCGTGGGAGGATAGGCCGCGGTGAAGTGACCTTGCACCACGGGCACATCGGCATGAAACGCCGCCGTGGCCGCCATGCGTTTCCCGGCGCGATTCACATAGTAGCAATTGTTGCCGTCGAACACGCGCATCACGGGCACCAGTTGGCTCACGGTGATGATGACGCGACCCTGGGTACCCTTCACACAGTCGGCCTGCTCCAGGTATTCCGACGCGCGCAGCGCTTGCTCAATGGCGGTGGCGTCGATGGCGCTCATGGGCTTGCCCACAGGGTAGATGCCATGTTTCTTCAGGCCGTCGATGATGCCCTTCTCGGTGACAAAGTGGGTAGTGTCGGAGTTGGCAATGCGCACCTCCACACGGGTGCACAACTCGCTGTGTGCACGCGCGCGTCCCCACAAAATGCCAGCCACCAGCGCACCAGTAAAGACCAGCAGCAATAGATATTGAACCAGTTTCTTCAACGTCGTTGCTTTTTTACCTCTTCGACGATTTTGGGCAGCAAGTTGGCGATGTCGCCCGCACCCACTGTCAACAAAACGTCAAAGTTACGAACAGAAATTGAATTTATCAAATTTTCTTTGCTATAAATGTTTTTCTCTGCGCATGTTAACTTGTCGAGAAGCATCTCGCTGCTCACCCCCTCGATGGGAAGTTCCCGGGCAGGATAGATGGGCAGCAACAGCACCTCGTCGGCCAGCGAGAGCGCCTGGGCGAACTCGTCGGCAAAATCGCGGGTGCGCGTGTAGAGGTGAGGCTGGAAGATGACGGTGATTTTGCGCCCGGCATAGAGTTGTCTCACGCTGGTGATGCTTGCGCGTATCTCGCTGGGATGGTGCGCATAGTCGTCGATGACCACTTTGCCGTGCTCACCGGGTTCCTTGAGCCAGAACTCGAAGCGGCGCTTGGCGCCCATGAAGGTGGCCATCGCGCGGCGCATGGCCTCTGCGGGCACGTCCACCAGGCGGCAAGCGGCCATCGAGGCGATGGCGTTCTCGATATTGATGTCCACGGGGACACCCAGTTCCACATCGGCGATGGTCTCCCACGGCGTCACCAGGTCGAACACGATGGTGCCGTTGCCCACCCTCACGCGAGCAGCGTGGAAGTCGCCGTCCTCACGGCCATAGGTGTAAATCCTCACGCCGGGCTGCACGCGCGGCTTCAGCGCCAGGCCAGTGTGCACGATAAGGGCACCACCGGGCACGATGAGCGAGGTGAAATGGGCAAAACCTTCGAGGTAGTTCTCCGGCGTGCCGTAGATGTCGAGATGGTCGGGGTCGGTCGACGTGACCACGGCGATATAGGGACGCAGATGGTGAAATGAGCGGTCAAACTCGTCGGCCTCAATCACCGAGTAGGGGCTGTCGTCACTCAGCAGGAAATTGCTGTCGTAGTTGCGCAGCACGCCGCCTAAGAAGGCGTTGCAGCCCATGCCGCTGTCGTGCAGCATGTGGGCCGCCATGCTCGACGTGGTGGTCTTGCCATGCGTGCCGGCAAAACACAGGCTCTTGCTGTGCTCGGTGATTACGCCAAGCACACGGGCGCGTTTCACCACCTCAAAGCCATGCTCGCGGAAATAGCACAATCCGGCGTGCCCGGCAGGCACCGCAGGGGTGTAGACCACCAGGGTGCGCTGCGGGTCGCGGCAATAGTCGGGGATGAGGGCGGGGTCCTCGTCGAACACGATTTCCACGCCTTCGTTCACCAGTGCGTCGGTGAGTTCGCTGGGGGTGCGGTCGTAGCCTGCCACACGCTTGCCGCGTGACAAAAAATAACGTTCCAGCGCGGCCATACCTATGCCGCCGGCGCCCACAAAGTATATTGAATCAAATTCTTTCATCTCACTGCGTTTGTTTTTGTTGTTCTGCCCTACTCTATATATGTGTTGTTCAGCGTTTTTTCTCTGCCACGATGCGCTCCACCTGGTTCACGATGGCCTCGTCGGAGCCTGGCAACGCCATGGCGAGCACGTTGTGCTCCAGGGTCTCTATCACGCCCTCGTCGGCCACGGTGCGCAGCATGGTGTCGACCAGTCGCGTGGGCGCGTCGGCGTCGCGCACCATGATGGCGGCATTGCGGTCGGCCAGGGCCAGCGCGTTCTTGGTCTGGTGGTCTTCGGCCACATTGGGCGACGGCACGAGGATAGCGGCCTTGCCCAGCAGTTGCAACTCGCTGATGGAACTGGCTCCGGCGCGCGATACCACCAAGTCGGCGGCGCGATAGGCCATGTCCATCTCGGCGATGAACGGCACCTGTTTCACGTTGGCTATAGCCGCGCGTTGCACGGCCTCGCGGCACTGCTCATCGTAGTATTTTCCGCTCTGCCACAGCAGTTGCACGGGCGCCTGCGCGATGCGCTCCAGCCCACCAATGAGCGACAGGTTGATGGTGCGTGCCCCCAGGCTGCCGCCCACCACGAGGATGGTGCGCACGTCGGGCTTGAGGCCCAACTTCAGGCGCGCCTCTTCTCGGCTGGCGGTACACTCCAGCAAGGCACGACGCACGGGATTTCCCGTCATCACGATTTTCTCGGCAGGGAAAAAGCGCTCCATGCCGTCATAGGCCACGCAGATGCAGTCGGCCTTCTTGGCCAGCAACTTGTTGGTCACCCCGGCATAGGAATTCTGCTCCTGTAGCAGGGTGGGAATGCCACGTCGCTGAGCGGCCTTGAGCATGGGGCCGCTGGCATAGCCGCCCACACCGATGGCGATGTCGGGCTTGAACTCGTCGAGGATATCGCCGGCCATGCGCAGGCTCTTGGCAAGGCGCCACAGCACCTTGAAGTTGCGCAGCAGGTTGCTGCGGTCAAATCCACTCACCGGCAGCAGACGGATTTCGTAGCCTGCCGCAGGCACTTTCTCGGCCTCCATGCGTCCCTCGGCTCCCACAAACAGGATGTTGGCCTCGGGATGACGACGCCTGATTTCATTTGCTATTGACAGCGCCGGGAATATGTGGCCTCCGGTGCCGCCGCCACTGATGAGGATGTTCATGATATCGTGTAGTTAATGGTTATTTCCATACGTTTTTCGGAACTATCTGCGTGGGATTCTCGGCGTCGAGGCCCTCGGGCAGCGACACGTTGTCGGCACGGTTGTTGCCGTTGTTATAGTTGGCGATGGTGCGGCTCACGCTCAGCATCACGCCAAAGGCCACGCTCATCACCACAATGGCCGTACCACCCTTGCTGATGAGCGGCAACGGCTGACCCGACACGGGGAACACGCCCACATTGATGGCCATGTGGAACAGGGCCTGGAAAGTGATGAGCGACGCCATGCCGATGATGAGCAACGACGGCAGCACGCGCTTGCAGCGACGCACAATCATCGCGGCACGAGCCAGCAACCACAGATAGAGCAACAGCACGAGCAGGCCACCGGCAAGACCCATCTCCTCCATGATGATGGAAAAGATGTAGTCGCTGAAGGCCAGCGGCAAGCGACTGCACTCGCGCGAGCCGCCCAACCCCACACCGAACAAGCCACCGTGGGCCTGAGCCATGCGAGAGAACATCTCCTGCTGGTTCTTGTCGGTGAGGTCGCGATACACCAGCGAGTCGCTATACCACCACTCGTGGATGCGGCTTTGCCAGGTGCCCGAGCGCGACAGGAATTTCTTGTCCTCTTTCTTCTCCTCGACGTTGTCGAGCACGATTTGGTCGCTGGGCTGCCCCTGCTGCACGCTCTCCACGCGCAACTCGGCCTCGCCGGCACGCAAGTTCTCCTCCTTGCTGTCGTTGCTCGACTTCACGAGGAAGAACAAGCCGCCTATCACCGCATAGGCCAGAATCATGTAAATGATTTTCTTGAGTTTGGCACCGCCTATGAGCAGCATCGACAGGCTCACGCACATGAGGATGAGCGTGTTGGTGAGGCCGCTCTTAATCATCAGTCCGCCAAACAGTGCCACCGCCGCCGCCGAGGCCACCATGCCGGCGTTGCTCACGTCGCGCGGCAACTGGCTCTTGGCAAGGATGTAGGACAGCAGCATGACGATGGAGAGTTTGGCCAACTCGGCGGGCTGCAAGGTCACGCCAGGCAAGATTTGCATGGCACGCTGCGCACCGTTGATTTCGCGCCCGAAGAACATCACATAAATCAGGCAGAACACCGTGAGCAGCGTCAAGCCGGGTATCATGGTGAACAAGAACCGCGGCTTGTTGTAGTCGGTGCGCACCAGCACGGCCACGCACACCGCGCCCACAGCCAGGAAAATGACCTGCTTGATGAGCGGCATGTACACACCCTGGGTGGCGATTTCACGGCTGCTGGCACTGTAACTCTCAATGATGGAGATGATGACCAGCATGAAGTAGATGCCCCATATCCATGGGTCGCCATACTTCTGCGCAATCTCGCTGAAGCGGGTCACGGGCTGCGTGCTGCTGTTATTCGTATTATTGTTATTATTGTCGCTCATGGCAATGGAAATGTGCGGGGGTGAGTCATTGCAATGCGTTCACACAGTCCTTGAACTGACGTCCACGGTCCTCATAACTCTTGAACAGGTCAAAACTGGCACAGCAGGGCGAGAGCAACACGGTGTCGCCGTCGTGGGCCAGCGCCTGGCACTTGTCCACGCACTCGGCCATCGAGCGCGCGTCGGTCACCACGGGCACCATGCCGTCGAAGTGGGCGTGCAACTTGGTGTTGTCCACACCCAGGCACACGATGGCGTGCACTTTCTGGCGCACGAACTCGTCAATCTCGCTGTAGTCGTTGCCCTTGTCCTTGCCGCCCAGGATGAGCACCACGGGGTCGGTCATGCTTTCGAGCGCATACCACGTGGAGTTCACATTGGTGGCCTTGCTGTCGTTGATGTAGCGCACGCCGTGCAGTTGGCGCACATACTCCAGGCGGTGCTCCACAGCCTCAAAGTTCTCCAGGGCACGCATGGTGACCTCGCTGGGAATGTGCAGCAAGGTGGCACTGATACCAGCAGCCATGGAGTTGTACATATTGTGCAGACCCTTGAGGGCAAGACGGTTGCGGTCTATCTCCCAATGCGCGCCATCCACGTCAAAGGTCATCATGCCGTCCTTGATATAGGCCGTGCACTGCTCGTCGGCGCGGTCGGTGAAGGGCAACATCTGGGCCTCGGTGTGAGCGTGCTCGAGTTGTGCGGCAATCACGGGGTCGTCCTGCCAGTAGATGAATGCGTCGTCGCTGGTCTGGTTCTGGATGATGCGGAACTTGGCGGCGGCATAGTTCTCCATCTTATGGTCGTAGCGGTCGAGGTGGTCGGGCGTGATGTTGAGCAACACGGCGATGTTGGCGCGGAACTCATACATGTTGTCGAGTTGGAAACTGCTCAACTCTATCACATACACGTCGTGCTCCTCGGTAGCCACCTGCAGCGCCAGGCTCTTGCCCACGTTGCCGGCCAGACCCACGTTGATGCCCGCCTCGCGCAAGATGTGATAGGTGAGCATGGTGGTCGTGGTCTTGCCGTTGCTGCCCGTGATGCACACCATCTTGGCGGTGGTGTAGCGCCCGGCAAACTCTATTTCGCTAATCACGGGGATACCGCGCTCGGCAGCCGCCTTCACCAGCGGTGCGTCGCAAGGGATGCCCGGACTCTTGATAATCTCGTCGGCGTTGAGAATGAGTTCAGTCGTGTGCTGGCCTTCTTCCCATTGCACACCATATTTATTGAGCAAGTCTTTGTAGTGCGGGGCGATGTGACCCATGTCGCTGAGCCACACGTCGAAACCCTTCACATGTGCGAGCACGGCAGCCCCTGCGCCGCTCTCGCCGCCACCAAGCACTACGATGCGTTTTGTCTTTTCCATTTTTGCTTTGAGTTAATATTATTATCTGATTTTTAACGTAACAAATGTGAGCGCTGCCAGCATGATGGCCACCAGGAAGAAGCGCATCACGATTTTCGACTCGGGAATGGCGCGACGCGGTTTCTGTATCAGCGCGTCGATTTCACCAGCCGGTTTCTGGAAGTGGTGGTGCAACGGCGCCATCTTGAACACGCGTTTTCCGTGAGAATACTTGAAATAGAGGGTCTGCACAACCACCGAGAGGTCCTCGACAAAGAAGATGGCGCACAGGATGGGGATGAGCAACTCCTTGCGGATGAGCAGCGCAAAGGTGGCGATGATGCCGCCCAAGCACAGGCTTCCCGTGTCGCCCATGAACACCTGGGCAGGGAACGAGTTGTACCACAGAAATCCCACCGTGGCACCGATAAATGCCGCGGCATAGACCACGAGTTCACCGCTGTCGGGGATATACATGATGTCGAGATAGGACGCATAGATGACGTTGCCGCCCAAGTAACACATGATGGCCAGCGCCACACCGATGATGGCGCTGGTGCCCGCCGCCAAGCCGTCGAGGCCGTCGGTGAGGTTTGCGCCGTTGCTCACGGCGGTAATCACAAAGATTGTCACCAGGATGAACAGAATCCATCCGCCGGTTTGAGCGTGGCGGCCCATCCACTTGGTGAGCGACGCATAGTCGAAGTTGTTGTTCTTCACGAAGGGGATGGTCGTCTGCGTGGCTTTCACCGTCTCGGTCTTGTGCTTGATTACCAGTTCGTGGGTTTGACGGTTGGTCACCTCCACGTTCTCGTTCATCACGATGGCCGGGCTCAGGTACATCGTCAGGCCCACGATGAGGCCCAGACCCACCTGTCCCACAATCTTGAACTTGCCCTTGAGACCCTGCTTGTTGTGGTGAGCCACCTTGATGTAGTCGTCGGCAAATCCCAGTGCGCCGCACCACAACGTGGCCACGAGCATGAGCAGCATGTACACATTGTTAAGTTTGCCCAGCAGCAGGCAGGGCACCATAATGGAAATGATGATGATGACGCCGCCCATGGTGGGGGTGCCTTTCTTCTCCATTTGCCCCTCGAGGCCCAGGTCGCGCACGATCTCGCCCACCTGCATGAGTTGCAGGCGCTCGATGATGCGGCGGCCTATCACGATGGCGATGAACAGCGACAAGATGAATGCCGCGCCACTGCGGAAGGTAATGTACTCAAACAAGCGTGCGCCGGGCACGTGATATGGTTCGAGATAATGAAAAAGGTGGTATAACATAGTGCAAAGTCTTTTATTCTGTGGTTAGTTACTGGTTCTCGCGAGCAAAGATGGCGCGCAACTGCTCCCGGTCGTCGAAGTGGTGTTTCACGCCCTTGATTTCCTGGTAATCCTCATGTCCCTTGCCCGCCACGAGCACCACGTCGCCGGGCTGTGCGAGTTGGCACGCCGTGGCGATGGCTTGTGCGCGGTCGGTGATGGTGAGCACGTGGGCGGCACACTCGGCGGGCACGCCGGCCTGCATCTGCCGCAATATCTCGTCGGGGTCCTCGCTGCGAGGATTGTCGCTGGTGAGGATGGTGCGCGTGCTGCGCAAGGCGGCCTCGCGAGCCATCATGGGGCGCTTGCCGGCATCGCGGTCACCGCCGCAGCCCGTCACCGTGATGATGTGGCCGCGGCCACCGAGCACCTCGCCTATGGTCGAGAGCACATTCACCAGCGCGTCGGGCGTGTGCGCATAGTCCACAATGGCCGTGTAGCCGCGCGGCGAGCGCAAGGTCTCGAAGCGACCGCTCACCGGATGCAACTGGCTCATGGCCACCAGCACCTCGTCCTGGGCGAAGCCGAGTTCGCGGGCGGCGCCATAGACGCACGTCAGGTTGTAGGCGTTGAAGCGACCCGTGAACAGCACGTCAACCTCGCGACCGTCGAGTTCCAGCGTGGTGCCGTCGAGGCGGTCCTCGAGCACGCGGCAACGATAGTCGGCAAGCGTGCGCAGCGAGTAGGTGAGGCGGCGAGCAGCCGTGTTCTGCACCATCACGCTGCCCACTTTGTCGTCGGCATTGACGAGCGCAAACGCCGAGGCGGGCAACGCGTCGAAGAACATCTTCTTGGCGGCGATATAGGCGTCTACGGTCTTGTGGAAGTCGAGATGGTCACGCGTGAGGTTGGTGAAGATGGCGCCGGCGAAGTGCAGCCCCTCGATGCGGCGCTGCACGCAGGCGTGCGAACTCACCTCCATAAAGGCGTAGTCGCAGCCAGCCTCCACCATCTCGTGGAGCAGGCGGTTGAGCGTCAGGTGGTCGGGGGTAGTCTGCACGGCGGGCTCCTCGCGGCGCACCACCACGTTTTTCACCGTCGACAGCAGGCCAGCCTTGTAGCCCAGCAGCGTGGTGAGTTCATGGAGCAACGTGGCGGTCGTGGTCTTGCCGTTGGTGCCGGTCACGCCTCGCACACGATGGCGGAGGCACCGGCGGAGGCCACCTGGTCCATGAAGCGGTGAGAGTCCACCGCCACGCCACGCACGGCCACAAACAGCGCGCCAGGGCACACCTTGCGAGAATCGTTCACCACGGCACTGATGGCCACTTTCACATCGCCCACCACCTGAGTGGGGCGCAAATCTTCGATGAGTATGTCTAGACTCTTGGTCATTATTTCAATGATGAATTATAAATGAGGAATGCTTTAGTTTTGCAATTTCAGTTCTATGGTCTGCCCTATGGCATATTTGCTGCCAGCGGCGGGTGTTTGTGCCACCACATATCCCGTTCCGCTGAACTTCACCGCCATGCCGGCTTGTTCCAGCCGCGCGATGGCCTCGCGCACGCCCATGCCGCGCACATTGGGCACACCCTCGCCCTGCTGCGGACGTTGGTAGGCCTTGATTTTGCTCTGGTTGAGGCCGCGGCGCAAGTTGGTGGTGAGGTTGCTGTTCATCGAGGCGTGCACCACTGCGGTGCGTCCCTTCTCGGGGGCCACCTGTTCGCCGCTGGCATAACTGGGCGCGTCGCCAAGCATGCCCTTGGCATACATCTTGAGGGCCACGTTCTTGAGCACCATGCCGCTACTGGCTGCCGCACCGCGGTTGGCGCCCTTCATGAGCACGATGCACGAGTAGCGAGGCTTGTCATAGGGGAAGAAGCCGCAAAACGCCAGACGGCGCTGGCTGGTGTACTGCCCGTTCTCGATGGTGTAGGCCGTGCCCGTCTTGCCGGCGATGTCCACGTGCGGGTCTTGCAGATAGCGGTGAGCCGTGCCACGGTTGCTCCACACCACGTCGTGCAGCATGATGCGCAACTTCGCCGCGTTCTCGGGGCTGCACACGTGCTCGCGGATGTAGGTCACGGGGATGATGGAGTCGGGCTCGCCGGCGCGCGACAACTTTTTCACCAGGCGCGGACGCACGAAACGGCCGTCGTTGGCAATGGCGTTGTACATCGCCAGGGTGTAGAGCGGCGGTATCTCGGTGCTGTAGCCGAAGGCCATGCGCGTGAGGGCCACCTTGTCCCACACCTTGTTGCCCAAGCGCGCCACGATGGGCTGGCGCTCGCCGCCAATGCCCGAGTGGAACGGGTCGAAGAAGCCCATCTCGGCAAGACGGTCGCGGAAACGACCGGGATTGCTCTCATATTTCTTGAGCACGATTTTCGACATGCCCACATTGCTGCTGGTGGCAATGATTTCGCGAGGCGTGAGGAACGCGCCGCCGTGGGGGTCGGTCACCACGCGGCCGCCGTAACTGAACGACGTGCCCGTGGCAATGGGCGAGTCGATGTTCTGCACCAACTCGTTACCGTCTTCCAGCGCCATCATCATGGTGATGGGCTTCATCACCGAGCCCGGCTCATAGCCCAGCACGGCGTGGTTCACGCCCTCCACATAGTCCTGCTGGTGCTCGTTCCATTGCAGGTTGGAGATGGCCTTGATTTCGCCGGTGGCCACTTCCATGAGGATCGCGCAGCCCCAGCGGGCATCGGTCTCGTGACACATATTATATAATTCTGTCTCCACGATGTCTTGCAGTGCCACATTGATGGTGGTGGTGATGTCGTAGCCGTTGATGGCGGGCGTGATGGGTGCGCTCACAAACTTGTTGGTGAGTTGTATCTGTTTTTGCTCTCCTGGCACGCCATAGAGCAGCGAGTCGAGGGCCATTTCCAGCCCCGCGCGCCCGTGCTGGGCACTGCTGCTGCTGTCGCGCGCCACGATGCCTATGCTTCGCGACGCCATGTCGCCGTAGGGCTTGCTGCGGCGGTTGTCCTTGTCGGGCAGCAACCCGGTGAGACCGCGACCCAGTTTGAAGAAGGGGAAATTGCGCAACCGCTCATACTCGCTGTGCGAGAGCAGGCGCTTAATCAGACGGTAGCCGCTGCTGGGCTTCTCGGTGTAGATGCGCAACAACTCGGCGCGCCACTGCTCGGCGCTGCGGCTGGGCTCCATCACGGCGAGGCTGTCGCTCAGCGCGCCCAGGTGGGCCTTCAGGCTGTCCATTTTGAAGCCTTTCACGCGCGTGTCGATGCGCGCCACATAGAATTGCAGGTTGGCAGCCAGCACGGTGCCGTTGTCGGCGAGAATGCGACCGCGGCGAGGCTGGATGGGTTCGATGCGCTCAAGGATGCTGTCGGCTTTGGCGTTCCACGCGCCGGCGTAGATGATGCTCGTCTTGAACATGTCCCACACAATGGCGCACGACAGCACCATCATGAAGGCAATCACGAAGGCATAGCGCAGTTGGATGTGTCGTTTGTTGGTCGATTTCATAGCGATAGATGCTTGCTGAGTGGGATAAACAATGTGGGTTATTATACGTTCTAATTCAATTTGTAAGGGGGTTGGTCGGGCGAGTTCAAGTCGATGTGCATGGTGTCGACAAAGGCCTTCATCTGGCTCTCACGAATCATCGAGTTGTAGCGCGCGCTGGCGTTGACAAAGTCGGTGCGCGCGTTGTCGAGCGCCACCTCAAGGTCCATGACTTGCTTCATGCTCATCTGGCACACATACTTGTTGCTGATGTACATGAGCATCATCACCATGGCCGCCACGATGTAGATGCTGTTGCGCTTGAAAAAGTCAAACGACAGGAACAAGCGTCCCTGCACAGCCTGGCGCACCACCTTGCGGCCACGGCCTCCGTTGCGGCCATTGTTATTTCTATTACTATTCTCTGCCATATCTCTTGAGCAATTCTTGACTATCTACTACCCTCCACTTTCTCGGCAATGCGCAGTTTTGCGCTGCGCGACCGCGGGTTGCGTGCCACCTCGTCGTCGCCGGGCACTATCACGCGGTTGTTCACGGCGCGCAACGGGGCATTCACGCGCCCAAAGAAGTCCTGCTCCACGCGGCCCTCGACGTTGCCGCTGCGCACGAAGTTCTTCACCATGCGGTCCTCGAGCGAGTGGTAGGTGATAACGGCGAGGCGGCCGCCCGGGGCGAGCAACGCCACGGCCTGCTCGAGCAGGCGGCGAAGCGCGTCGAGTTCGTGGTTCACCTCAATGCGGATGGCCTGAAACACTTGCGCCAGTTCTTTTTTCTCCTGCGAGGCCTTGATGTGAGGACGCACAGCCTCAATGAGTTCACCGGTGGTGGACATGGCGCCATGCGAGCGCGCTTTGACAATCGACGACGCCATGCGACGCGACTGACGCAACTCGCCGTAGAGGTAGAGCAAATCGGCGAGGCGCGACTCGTCGTAGGTGTTGAGCACGTCGGCAGCGGTGAGGCCGCCCGAGCGATTCATGCGCATGTCCAGAGCGGCATCGCTGCGGAAACTGAAACCGCGCGCACTGTCGTCGAAATGATGAAACGACACGCCCAGGTCGGCAAGGATGCCGTCCACTTGCGCCACGCCATGATAGCGCATGAAATTGGACAGGAAAGCGAAGTTGGAGTGTACAAATGTAAACCGCGGGTCATCAAGCCGGTTTTCCCAGGCGTCAAGGTCCTGGTCCAGGCCGTAGAGATGACCTTGCGGGCCCAGATGCTCCATGATGGCACGACTGTGGCCACCACCGCCATAGGTCACGTCAACGTAGATTCCATCGGGCTTGATAGCAAGTCCTTCAACCACTTCATTCAGTAGTGCCGGTATGTGATAAACTGTCGTTTCCATTTCAGGCTTCAAAGTTACAAACTTTTTCGCGACAATTTACAAACATAAACAAAGAAATTTACATCTGCACCACAAAAAGTTATTAACAACCCAGCAAGAGCGCGCTATCTTCGTGGTGTTTCGTGAGTTTGCAGCCGTAAATTTCCCAACACGGCAGGACTATCTGCTACGGCTTTGATGGCCTGTTTTGCGCCATTTTCCGTGGAGCAGGAGATGGCTCTACTTTTGAAATTAAAAACCTTTGAAAATAAACGGATATAGCATGTTTTTGGGGGCATTTTTTTACAAAAAAACCGACCCTCATACTGGCACTTTTCGTCTCCGCCTCAAGTGCGAGGCGAGAGGCGACGGGGCGAGAGGCAAAATTGGCCGCAACGACACGATGTGTTGCGGCGAGGACAGAAAAAAATTCAGGAAAAATGAGGCAACAGTGAAAAAAATGGGGCCAAATCTATTGTTTTTCGTGATTTTATCTTAAATTTGCAAGTGAAAACAACGCGTGCGCTCATGCGTGCGAGCGCAACATGCACCATTAAACGACTAAAACACAACAACATAACATTATTCACTTCTAAACATTTACCAACATGAAAAAGCATTTACTTACACTTGTGGCTGCCATGTTGTGCGTGCTGAGTGCGAGCGCCGACTTCACCGTGGGCAATCTCACTTACACCACCGTGGGCAGCGATGCATGGTGCACGGGAATGTCGTCGAGCGCCATCAGCAGCGGTGTGTCGATTGTGTACATTCCGCCTTATGTGGTCTATAACGGGACATCCTATCCCGTGACCGCCATCAACAACACGTCGAGCACCAGCGGACCGTTCGCTGGCAACACGCGCATTACCGAAGTGTACATTGGCCCGAACGTGAAGACCATCGGTTTTCGCGCGTTTTACAATTGTACGGGGCTCAAGACGGTGTTCATCTACGGTGATGTCAGCACGATTGCCGACGTGGCCTTCGGCAACTGTACGAGTTTGGACAACGTGTACACTGCCATGACCACTGCCAATGGCAACAGTTCGGCCTTTGATGGAGCCAAGAGCGGTCGCGCGGTGCACACCCTGCGCGGCGCTGGTTTTTCCGACCTGGTCGCCGCCTACAAGGCGAGCAATTGCTGGAAGGGCTTCAAGTACTTCTATAACAACTTCGGCGGCGGTATGACGTACAACTACAACAGTGAAGGAACGCACTATTTCCGCGTCACCAGTGGTCCCAAAAGCAGCAGCGTGCGCGGAACGATGGAACTTATCGATGTGGAGGCTGGCACCACCAAGGTGCAGCCAGGGTGGGGATTGAACTACACTTCCGAATACTTCCGCGGCACTGATGTCGAAAGAAGTTATTACAACTGCACCAGCATCAACGACAAGGCCTTCCGGAACAACACCACTATCACGAGCATCGACTTGAGTGGCGCGTATAACTTGACCGACATTGCCAATTACACGTTCCAGGGATGCACCAAGGTGAACTCCATCACGTTGGGCGAGGGACTGAAGCGCATCGGTTATGCCGCACTCGATGGCACGATTATCACCACCATCACCCTGCCCAAGTCATATGCGACTTACAATACTGGCGCATTCAACGGCTGCTTGAAACTTACTGAAATCTTGACGAATGCCGACAACCCCTATTTCAGTTCGTCTTCGGGTTTTCTGTACAACAAGAACAAGACCGTTCTTTACAAGTGTCCCTCGGGCCGTTCGGGAGCCAGCGACCCCGCTTTCGTGAGCACGATGACCGAAATCTATAGCAGCGCATTCTATCAGCATCAGTATCTGGAGAAGGTCGACATCCCTTATGGTGTGACAACAATTGGAGAATGGGCCTTCGGACAATGCCCCAAGTTGGTGTGGGCTAAATTCCCCAGTTCGGTGACCACATTCGGGAATAACGGCTCAGGGTTGTTCTATAACGACACCAAACTCGCCCGCCTGTATATGAGCATGGGCACGGTACCCACTTTATCCGACAACACATTCTATAACGTGCCGTCGTCGTGCAAACTCTACACGGGATATGATTATACGAGCAATTACAAAAATGCTTCTTTTGCCAGCAAGTTCAGTTCAATAGATTATGGTGCCTGCGACTTCGTGTGGAACAATGTTCCCTATCGTGTGAATAGCACAACCAGCACCACTTATAACGGCATCACCTTTGCTGGCACCGTGCGCGTGGAGGCATACATCAACCCGGGCGTCTATCAATCTACGTCGTCCAGTGCCACTACCGGCTCCACCATCAGCATCGGCACGCCAGTGTGGCGCGGCAAGACCTATCTGTGTAAGTCAGTCAACAACTACGCGTTCTCGAACAACACTGTTCTCACCACGGTGAATTTCCCCACCGCCATGCAGTATATCTATGGCTATTCATTTTTTGGGTGTTCAGCACTCACGGCAATCGACTTAGGCAACACCGACGTGTCAAACATTTATAGTTATGCCTTCGCTGGCTGCTCAAAACTGTCGTCGATTACTTGGCCCAAAAAGCGCACACTAAAACAGGTCAGCGACTATGCCTTTTACGGTATTAAAGGCCCTTATGCCAACTTCCTGCCCTATGGTGTGACATCAATCGGCAATTATGCTTTTGCCGGCAACACCAGCACCTTCCGCATGTCCATTCCCAGTTCGGTAACCTCGCTGGGGAAGTGTTTCGCCAAGAACTGCACATCGATGCAATGGTTAGGCATCAACACGGTGCTCACGCCCACTTCGGCAAGCGCCTCGGATGAGTTCGGCACCACACTCAAGAGTGGATTTGTGCTCGATTTGCCCTCCGGGACGGTCACACAGGGATATGGCGCGCTGTCGGGCATTTCGAGTTATCGCCACGACGGCGGCAGTTGTGACATCATTACATCCGGCAGGTATGGTGACGCCAGTAAAGACAATTATCTGTTTTTCACTGTCACCACCAACACCACCTCCACCTCTACCCACGGCGCGGTGACCAAGGTGATGATGCCCTCATTCGTTGCTACTCAGGGCGTAGATCAGTTCTTCGGGGAAAAATTGACGCTCCCCTCCAGCATCTCCGATCAAGGTTATACGTTCGACGTGACGGCCCTTGGCGTGAGTGCCTTCGAGGGTGCCACACCACTAAGACGCGTCCAGTTGCCGTCGGCAATCACAAGTATTCCGAGCCGTGCTTTCTACGGCTGCGGGGCTCTTAACTATGTGGGCGACAACGCAATGTCGGCATCGGCAAGCGTGGCATGTACGCTGAAAAACGTGACCTCCATCGGCAGTTATGCATTCTACAACGACAACCTGTGGAATACGCTTGACTTAAGCGAAAACCTCACTACGGTGGGCGAGAAAGCGTTTGCCTACAACCCCAACTTGTATTCTCTCGTGTTCCGTCACTGGGTAAGTTCTACGTCACTGGGCAATGACGCTTGGGGTTTAAAAAACGACCACTTGAAAGTGTACGCTGAATACCGCGGCTACACCTACTTCAAGAGCCGCGTGAAAAACTTCACCAACTCCAGCAGCGCACTTGCCGTGCTGGTGCCCTATGTGGCTCCCAACCACCCGAAGTATCGCGGCGCCGCAGTGGATGCCAATTTGGACTTGTCAAAGAGCAAAATCTCGAACTTCGAGTGCTACTATGTGAACTACTACGACAAGCAGAAGAATCAGGCCCTCACCACTCAAATCAATGGTGCTGTGGCTGCGGGGCAAGGCTTCATCATCAAGAACCTGGCGCCCACCTCGAGCAACAAACCGGGCGACAAATACTATCCGATGCCATTGGCCACCACTGGCTACACCCTGCCAGGCAACATGCTGAGCGCCGTCACCGAGAGTAGTTTTACCACTATCACTCGCCAGACAGGTCTCGACTACTACGAACTGGGCAGCAATGGAATATATAGCATCAAAACGGGAGGCCTCAGTTTCTACGCCAACTCTTATCTTACGGTGAACTCGTCGTTGACGGGTGGCGTTACCACGATACCTCTGGACCTTGAGGCCACGCTGCCTAAGGGCGACGTGAACGGCGATGGCGTCGTCTCCGCGACCGATATCGCCTGCATCGTCAACGTGCTCGCCGGACTGGAACCTGCCAGCAAA
>CACWKM010000059.1 GCA_902761475.1 uncultured Bacteroidales bacterium | reverse complement strand
CGAGGGTGGCTATGTGTGGCAGAAAAGGCTGTGGCGCCGCCATGTGATGGCGCAGATGTTCCACATGCTGCACGGCAAGTGTGGGTTGCCCCTCAGCGAGGCCAACTACGACCGTTGCTTGCAGCGGCGTGGCGTGGGCTATTCCTGGCGCATGGTAAAGGACGAAATGTATGCTCAGTCGTTGCTCTGGCAGGACGACCGGGAGCAATTTGCCGAGCGCAACCGCTGGTTCAACAAGAGTGTGCTCGAAGACATGGCCCGCAACCTCACGAGCATTGACCGTGACGCATTGTTGCGCCGTCTGGCAAGCGCAGCGAGTCCCGAGGAACTGTGTGCCGCCCTCAGGAATGTGGATTGGGAGAAAGCCCGCAAAAGTGAAGCCTGGAAAAATGCCTACAAGGGCGCAGGTGCTTACTTCACGCTGAAGAACCTCATCCTGTTCCACGATTGCAAGGTGCATCTGGGCATCGGCCAAGTGCTTGACCGCGACGCGTCGTTCAAGTATGTCGCCGACCTGAACATGAATCCGCTCACCACAGCCAATGAGATGTTTGCGCTGATGATGAAGGTCATCGGCGACAACGACATTGACTGGCGCAGGTGATTAACGTGTGCCTAAGCGCGCCAGTAGGCGCGCAAGAGGTAGAGTGCGATGAGCGTGGCCGCGACGGTGAGTAGCCATGCGAGCCAGGTGATGCCGGCGTTCATGGCTGCCACCACGGCGAGCGAGATGGCCAGGGTCCACAGCGCGGCCAGCCAGCAGCCCCGCGACAGGGTGAGGCGATAGACGCGCAGATAGACCACCGCTACGATGATGGTATAGACGATGTACCACACGGCAAAGGCCACGCCCAAACCCGTGATACCGCCCCAGCGGTAGCCCATCACGTTGAGGGCAAAGCCCACGATGGCGCTCAGCGTCTCGGTCACCAGGTAAATCTTGCCCGAGCCTTTGGCGAGAATGACAAAGGCGATGCACCAAGAGAGCGTGCGGAAGATGGTGCCCACCATGCCCCACGTCACCATGTGCTCGATGACGAAAAACTCGGGTGTGTAGAGTAGCCACACGACAAACTCGCGTAGCACGACGAACACGCACACCACGGGTGCCATGACGGCCATGGCGATGTTAATCTCTTGTGACACATACACTCGCAGGCGGGTGGCGTGCTGCGCCACCCGCGACAGGCGAGGATAGTATTCCATGCCCAGCGCGGCAAGAATGAGGCCCGTGTAGCGGTTGATGAGGGTGTAGCCGGCTTGGTAGAACCCCACCTGCTCGGTGCTGGCGTTCACGTTGAGCCAAGCGTTGAAGGCATAGGCGGCCAGTTGCGCCACAAAGACGCCCGCCGTCATGAAAAGACCTAATTTGATGAAGCCCGTTCCCACCGTCACCGCTTGTCGTGTGGTGACGTTCACCGTGGGATACTCCTTGCTGCGCATCACCAGCGCGGCGAGGGCTCCGCATGCGGCATAGGCCACGATGCTGGGCACGATGCTGTCGCTGCGCAGCCAGTAGAACAGCGGCACCGAGATGAGTAATCCGCCCACGGTGCCCCACAGACTCACGCGCGCGAAGCGCCGCAGTCGGCTGGTGCCTTGCAGCACGGCCAGTTCGCCGTTGGTGAGCGTGACCATGAGCACGGCGATACTCAAAGCGATGAATCCCCACACATGGTCGTCGCTGCCGAAAGTCCACTTGCTGAGCAGTGGCGCCAGCGCCACGGTGACCACGACTCCCGCCACGGCGAGCCACAGCGACCAGCGTCGCACCACGGCAATCATGACCGCCGCGCGGCCGCGATGGGACGTCGCCGGGTCGCAGCATTGCGAGAGGTCGCGCACGCTGCTGTTGCGCACACCCAGGCCCACCGCGGTGGTGAGCGTTTCGAGCGCGTTGTTGAAAAGTCCGAACAGGCCCACGCCAGCCGGGCCAATCCACATGGCCACCAACTTGTTGCGCACGAGCGAGCACACGATGTTCACCATTTGGACACCGCCAAACAGTCCCACGGCCTTCATCGCCATGCGCGATATGTTGTTGTTAGTCGCCAATTATTCTGGTGGGGGAAAAGCCAAATCTAAATGGTGAGCGTGAGGGTGGGGAAGACGATGCTTCGTCCGCCGTATTGCGATTTTTGCTGCACGAGTCCCTCGTCGAGCCAGTGTCCCTGGTCGGCATTTGACGTGCCAAAGTCGAGGTAACGCAGTCCCTGCTTGGTGGCCACTTCGATGAGGTGGGCGATGAGCGGCGCCAGGGCGCGCGACTGCCGTCCCTGCTCGCCACTGGCGGTGTACTGGCAGTGCATCACCGTGTGGGTGGTGTAGGTGACGATACCCGCCACGATGGTGCCGGAGATGGTGGCCGTGTAGAGGTGGATGTTGTCGGGGAAACAGTCGCGCAGGCGCAGCATCTCGTCGAGCGTGTGCACGGGCGTGGCCTGATGCCGCTCGCGCAGCACGTCCTCCAGCAGTTGCCAGTAGGCCGCCCAGTCATCGCTCCGTCCCACGGTCACGCCAGCGCGGCGCGACACGTTCAAGCCGCCCTTGCAGCCGTGACCCATGGCGATGGGCTGGCTCAGGTCGATGGTCGTGGACACGTTGCATCCCGTGACGACGGCACCGCAGCGCCACAGCGCGTAGAGGTCGTCGTCGGCAGGATAGCGGTGGAAGATGTGCGGCACCGGTTTGTAGACGAGGCGTGCAAACCCATGTTGGCGCATCCATTGTGTGGTGGCATTCATCACGGCGAGCATCGTGGTGACGTCGAAATGGGTGGGTGGCAACAACCACCCGCCATAGGTGAGGCCGCCATGCGAGTACAACACGTCGCCGTCGCAACATGCGGGCAAGGCCGTGACCAGGCGATCGCCGTCCACGGCAAGCAGCGAGCAGTCGGTGAACCGGTCGCGGTGGTAGTCCATGTAGGCACGGCAATGCAAAAACGTGCCGTTGCGAGAGCGCGACACCAAAGCGTCCCAGGCCGATGACCATTGTTCGCTATATCTTACTATTTCTATCATATCTACGAAATTAACGAAAAATGCCCGAAAATAGTTTGTCGCCGCGCCAGATTTTGCGCTTGGCGAGCCAAAAATTTGCCATTCCGTCCATTTTCTATTACCTTTGTCCCAAGTAACCACAAAACAAGACTATGAAACAATCACTCCACCTCACCATGCGTGCGATGACGGCCGTGTTGCTTGCCATCGCCGTGGCATTACCCACACTCGCCGTGTCGCGCTATCGCCCTGGCAGCAGTTATCGCGCCGACGATGTGGTTGACATTCGCATGCGTCACGCTGGCGAACTCGAGGACATCTTCCCCGACAAAATGTATAACCGTGTGCGCGTGCTCATCGTGTCGGGTCCCATCAATGGCAAAGATTTGTCCTACATGAAGAAAATCGCTGGCCGCTCGCGCGTGATTGACGACCGCGACAAGCAGGTAGATAAATACCTGGACCTGGACCTTGCCGACGCTCGCATAGAGAGCGGCGGTGGCGGCATTTTCTCGTCCACGCGCTCGTCGCGCGACGAAATCAACAGTAGCGCCTTCAGTTCCTGCTCCCACCTGCGCACCGTGGTGTTGCCGTCGCGTCTCGAGGCGATTGGCGACAGGGCTTTTTCCTACTGCAGCAATCTGGAGGAGGTGGTCATGGGACGCTATGTGCGAGAGATTGGTGCCTCGGCCTTTGAGAGTTGCAGCAACTTGAAGTACCTCGACCTGAGCGACGACGTGGAGGTGCTGGGTAACCGTTGCTTTGCCGACTGCTCGCGCTTGACCGATGTGCGCTTGCCCCGCGGGCTGCGTGTGCTGGGCGAGTATTGTTTCAAGAACGTGCCCATGACGCGCTTGTCGCTGCCGGGCTCGTTGACCGAGATTGGCAAGGGCGCCTTCGACGGCACGCGCCTCACCTCGCTGGGCATCCCCTATCAGGCCCGCATCGTCAATGACGACCCTGGCCACATGACGCAACTCTATGAGTATGTGGTGGAGCGCGACAATCGCTACTATGCCTCGGTCGACGGCGTGCTCTACGACGCCTCGGTGCGCACCTTAATCACCTGTCCACCAGCCTATCGCGGTGCGGTGTCGGTGCCCGATGGCGTGACGACCCTCCAGACCAGCGCTTTTTATGGCTGTAGCAAAGTGTCGCGCGTGTCGTTGCCGTCGACAATCACCCAGATGGGCACCTATGTTTTCGCCCACTCTGGGCTCACTTCGTTCACGATGCCCGACGACATAACCGTGTTGCCAAACCACACCTTTGAGGGTTGCTCTGCGCTCACCAGCGTGGACCTCCACGACGACGTGGCTGGCATCGGCGCCTATGCGCTGGCCGAGTGCATCAATCTGCGTGGCATCCGCATGCCCGAGTCGCTGACCGCGATGGGCGAGCATGCCTTCTACAAGTGTTCCAGCCTGGAGGAGGTGACCCTTCCGCTCGACGTGACCTCGTTGCCGCTCAGCGCTTTCCACGACTGCACGTCGCTGTCGAGCGTGACCCTGCCGCAGCGTCTGTCGTCCATCGGCAAGGAGGCTTTCCGCAATTGCAAGTCGCTCACGCACATCAGCCTGCCCGCTTCGGTCATCAACATCGAGAAAGAGGCTTTCCGCGACTGCAAATCGTTGGCACAGATTGACCTGCCCGGCGAGTTGCGCGCCATTGGCGACAACGCCCTGCGCAGCACGGCCATCACCGAACTGGTGTTGCCGGCAAGCGTCACCTCGGTGGGTAAGAAGGTGACCGAGAAGTGCAAACTCGTTCGCATCGTGTGCTATGCCACCAATCCGCCGGTGCTCGAGAAGGTGAACGACAACAAGGTGCCTCTCTATGTGCCGGCTGGCTCGGTGCAACTCTACAAGGACGCCAAGAACTGGAAGAATTTCAAGAACATCCTCCCCATAGAGTGACGTTCAATTCTATAAAAAAACGGGCCGACGCATTGATGAGAATCAGCGTCGGCCCGTGTGTTGTGTGGGTGTCGCTCGTGGCGATTAGAACATGGCGATGAGTTCGTCGTTGCTCAGTGCGTCGGCACCGTAGCAAGTCTTGAGGTAAGCCAGACCGTTGAGGTAGTCCTCCTCGGTGAACGAGTCGGTAGCCTCTTTAGCCACCACCACGTCGTAGCCCAGTTGATAGGCGTCGGCGGCAGTGTGACGGCAGCACATGTGTGCGTGCAGGCCGGTGATGACCACCGTCTTCACGCCCAGTTCGCGCAGCAAGATGTCGAGGCTAGTCTGGAAGAAGCCACTGTAGCGACGTTTGGGCACCACATAGTCCTTCTCGCTCAGTTTAAGTTCGGGAATGACCTCGGCTCCGGGCGTGCCGGCGATGGCGTGGTCGCCCCACAGTGCCAACTCGTGGTCGATGCCGGGCAGGTGGCAATCGTTGCAGAAGATTACGGGAACTCCAGCCTCGCGGGCGGCGTCGAGCAGGCGAGCGGTGGCGGGAACGATGGCGCGGCCGCGGTCGCAGGCCAGCGCGCCAGTGACAAAGTCGTTGAGCATGTCAACAACCAGAATTGCCGGTTTGTCAAGTTTCTTCATCGTAAGGTGAAATGTGTTTTGATGATAAATAAGTATGTTGTTAGTTGCCTATTAGCGTCAATTTTCGATGCAAAGTAACACCATTCGCGGCGAGTGTGCAAATTATTGGGCAAAAAATTGTTTTACAGCCGCTATGAGGGTCTCGCCTTTTAAGGCAGTGTGAAATTTTTTTTGTAATTTCGTGGCATGATAAGTCAAGTGGAAATAACGCTGTGTGCGCTCAGCCGCGGTTTTCATCTGGTGACCGACGACATCGTTGCCGCGTTGCCTCCCTTGCCGAGCACCGGCGTGCTGCACATCTTCGTGAAGCACACCAGTTGCGGCCTGTGCCTGGGCGAGAACTACGACCCCGACGTGCGCGGCGACCTGGCCACCATTTTCAACACCCTGGTGCCGGAGGACGACCCGCGTTATGCCCACACCCTTGAGGGGTCCGACGATATGCCGGCGCATGCCAAGTCGGCCCTCACGGGCACGAGCCTCACCATCCCCATCACGCGCCATCGCCTGAACCTGGGCACTTGGCAAGGCATCTATTTGGCCGAATTCCGCAACCACGGCGGCCCGCGCAAATTAGTACTCACCATTATAGCGGAATAAACAAAATGATGGATTTTCTTGACCTCGTGAACAAGCGTTATAGTTGCCGCAACTATCGCGACGCGGCCGTGGAGCCCGAGAAGTTGCTCCGTGTGATGGAGTGTGTGCGCATGGCGCCCTCGGCGGTGAACCACCAGCCGTGGCGGTTTTACGTCGTGGACTCGGTAGAGGGACGCGTGGCGCTGCATCGCTGCTATGCGCGCGAGTGGTTTGTCACCGCTCCCACCTACATCGTGGCGTGCCTGCGTCACGACGAGGAGTGGGTGCGCGCCGACGGCAAGCGTCATGGCGACATCGACGTGGCCATCGCCGTGGAGCACTTGTGCCTGGCGGCAACCGAGCAGGGCCTGGGCACGTGCTGGGTGTGCAACTTCGATGCCGCATTGTGCCGCGAGGCGCTTGGGCTGGCGCCCGAGGAGGAGCCCGTGGTCATCGTGCCGATAGGCTATCCCGCCGTCGAGCCCACCGTGAAGAACCGCAAAGCCCTTGCCGAGATTCTCACCCAAGACAAATAACCCGCAATTGTCGTGACCATGAAGAAATCCCGCTTCAAAATCAACCTGCTTGGCCGTGTAGCCATCGCCATCGTGCTTGGTGTGGGGTTGGGCTTGTGCCTGCCTCATAGCGTGGTGCGCGTTTTTGCCACCTTTAATGCTGTGTTCGCCCAGTTCCTGGGCTTCCTGGTGCCGCTCATCATTGCGGGCCTTGTCACGTCGGCCATTGCCTCCATCGGCAAGTCGGCGGGCAAGTTGCTGGTGGTCACTGTGCTGCTCGCCTATGGCAACACGGTGTTCTCGGGACTGCTGTCCTATGGCACCAGCGTGGCGGTGTTTCCTCATCTCATCGACCCCGTTGCGGCCTCTCATCTCACGGCAGATGGGGTGCAGATAAATCCTTACTTCACCATTTCCATCCCTCCCATGTTCGACGTGATGACCGCGCTGGTGTTCGCCTTTGCCATGGGTTTGGGCATCGCCTTCAGCGGTTCGCCAACGTTGCGTCGCGTCTTCGACGAGTTTGCCGACATCGTGATGCGCGTCATCTCGGTGGCCCTCGTCCCGCTGTTGCCGCTCTACATCTTGGGCATGTTCATGATTATGGCCGCCATGGGCGAGGCCTGGCACATGATTAAGGTGTTCATGTCGATAATTGTGGTGATTTTTGTCATGCACATCGGGTTGCTGCTGTTGCAGTATGTGCTTGCAGGCATGGTGGCTCGCCGCAACCCGCTGCGTGCGTTGCGCACGATGTTGCCAGCCTATCTCACTGCACTGGGCACGTCGTCGAGTGCCGCCACCATCCCGGTGACCTTGAAGCAGACGCGTCTCAATGGTGTCGATGAGGGCGTGTCGGGGTTTGTGGTGCCGCTGTGCGCCACCATTCACCTGAGCGGCAGTGCGATGAAAATCACGGCGTGTGCCGTGGCGCTCATGCTCATGCACGGCTCGATGCCCACGGTGGGCGTGATGGTGGGCTTCGTGATGATGCTTGGCGTGATGATGGTGGCGGCTCCTGGCGTGCCCGGCGGCGCCATCATGGCAGCCCTGGGCGTGTTGCAGACCATGCTGGGCTTCGACGAGTCGATGCAGGCGCTCATGATAGCCCTCTACATTGCAATGGACAGTTTTGGCACCGCGTGCAATGTCACCGGCGACGGAGCCATCGCAATGGTGGTAAATACCCTCGCACATCGGCACAAGGGTTAATAAAACTGAAAAGTTGCTTGAAATTTGCCACCTTTTTTTGCCGATTGCAAAATTCTGGCTAATTTTGCAGCGATAAATTTAGAGAAGGTATTCATGGGGAATCTCAACACCGAGGTGAGATTCTTCTATTTTTTGCTAATTTTAAAAAAACTTAGAAAGAGACTTATTACCATGGCTATTACTTATATGACCAAAGAGGGTTATGACAAGAAAATGGCAGAGTTGGCGCACTTGGAGAATGTGGAGCGCCCCGATGTGGTGCGCGCTATCGCCGAGGCTCGTGACAAGGGCGACTTGAGCGAGAACGCCGAGTATGACGCCGCCAAGGAGCGCCAGGGCATGCTCGAGGCCAAGATTTCGCAACTCAAGACGCTGGTGGCCAACGCCCGCATCATCGACGAGAGCAAAATCAGCACCGACGAGGTGCAACTGCTCACGCGCGTCACCATCAAGAACGTGAAGAATGGTGCCCAAATGACCTATACCATCGTCACCGAGACCGAGGCCAATCTGCGCGAGGGAAAAATCTCGGTGAGCACCCCCATTGCCAAGGGCTTGCTCGGCCACAAGGTGGGCGAGGTGGTCGAGGTGACCGCCCCGGCAGGAAAAATGCAGTTCGAAATTCTGAACATAGCCATCTAACAATAACATCACCATCATGACAATATTTAGCAAAATCGTTGCTGGCGAAATTCCCAGTTACAAGATTGCCGAGGACGAGCGCTACTACGCTTTTCTCGACATCAACCCCGTGGCTCCCGGCCACACGTTGGTCATCCCCAAGCACGAGGTGGACTACATCTTCAAACTCGACGCCGAGGAGTATGAGGGCCTGTGGCAGTTTGCCCGCAAGGTGGCCGCCGCGCTCGAGCAGGCCATGCCTTGCCAGCGCATAGGCATCGCCGTGTTGGGCCTTGAGGTGCCTCATGCCCACATCCACTTGGTGCCCCTTCGCACCGAGGCCGACCTGAACTTTGCCAAGCCAAAACTCACGTTGCCGCCCGCCGAGATGGAGGCCATCGCAGCCGCCATACGCGCCAAGTTGTGATGCCGCCGCCGACGGCAGCGCGCACACGAAAACGGTGCGACCCGAGGTATTCCCTCAGGCCGCACCGTTTTTTTTGAGGGTGTCATGCCGGATAGGCATCGCCGCCTGCTGTGACCACTAATTGCACTCAGCCGGCAAGAAAATTGCGACATTACTTGCACAATTCGCCTAAATTGTCTACTTTTGCGGCGAATTTTTGATTTTAATCCGATTAAAAACAAAAAAAGACCATAAAAATATGAGCAATATTCGATTTGATGCGATTAAACTGGCAATGGAGCACCGAATTGTCAACGTGGAAGCTCCCGCAGGTAAAGTGAAGGATTACTATGCCATCAACGTGTTCACCCGCGAGCGTATGCAAGAGTATATCGCGCCCGACGTCCTTGATATCCTCTTTGACGACGTTGACAACGGCCGCACCATCCATCGCGACATTGCCGGCAGCGTGGCCATCGGCATTCGCAAGTGGGCGATCGAACACGGTGCCACACACTACACCCATTGGTTTCAGCCTCTCACCGGCGGTACCGCCGAGAAACACGATGCGTTCTTTACCATCAAGGACGGCGCGCTCGTGGAGGAGTTCAGCGGCGATAGCCTCTACCAGCAAGAGCCCGACGCCTCGTCGTTTCCCAGCGGCGGCATCCGCAACACCTTCGAGGCACGCGGCTACTCTGCCTGGGACCCCTCCAGCCCCGTCTTCCTCATCGGCGACACCCTGTGCATACCCACCGTGTTCGTGGCCTACACCGGCGAAGCCCTCGACTACAAGACTCCCCTCATCCGCTCCACTGTTGCCCTCAGTCGCGCCGCCCGCGAGGTTTGCTCGCTATTTGACAAGCAGGTGAAGAAGGTTAGAATCAACCTCGGATGGGAGCAAGAGTACTTTCTCGTGGACGAAGCTCTATTCCACGCGCGCCCCGACCTGATGCTCACCGGCCGCACCCTGATGGGGCACGAGAGTGCCAAGAATCAGCAGCTTGAAGACCACTACTTCGGCGCTAT
>CACWKM010000058.1 GCA_902761475.1 uncultured Bacteroidales bacterium | reverse complement strand
GGCGCGCGGCGGCGAGAGCGCACCCTTCTACCGCCTGCTGGTGACGCCGGGACTGCGCGACAATCCAAAAATTTACGGCAACCTCACGGGAGCCGGAAAACTCTATGTTCACCTGTCGTCGTTCGACAAGAACTACTATCACCGCGTGGGCGATGTGATACTGGCCAAGGACTATGTGGACTGCATAGGTCTGCAAGTGATGCCCAGCACCGATCCCGACGGCATAGCCCCCATTCAACTGCACACGTTCACGCTGGGCAGTTCGGCAAGTTATCAGATTGATGTGCCCAAGGCTGGCGACTACACGATGCTCATGCGCGTCACCGCGCGTGCGTTTATCGCCGCTCCCAAGATTGAGGTCAAGGTCGACGACGAGGTGGTGACCACGCTCGACGTGGAAGTGACCGGCATGACCTTCTCGGCCGACGACTGGGCCACCCGCGAGTTCACGGTGCCCTTGCCGGCTGGCAAGCACACCATCACCTTCACCGGCAAGGCCAGCACGCAGTGTCGCATTGGCTGGTTCAAGTTCAACAAACTTGATGGCGACGACCCCACGCCTCCCCCCACGCCCGTCAACCCGTCGCGTTTCGACGTGAACCGTGACGGCCAGGTGAGCGCCGTGGATATCTCGGAGGTCGTCAACTACCTTGCAGGCCTCATCACTGAGTAAATCTATACCATCACTATGAGAAAGACGATATTAGCCTTGTGGTCGTTGTTGTCGCTCAGCGCAATGGCGTCGTTACCACAGTATCTCGACGAGACGTTGCCCGTGGAGCAACGTGTTGAGGACTTGTTGCCTCGGCTCACCCTCGATGAGAAGTTTGCCATCATTCATGCTCAGAGCAAATTCTCGTCGGCTGGCGTGGCGCGCCTGGGTATTCCCACCTTCTGGACCGACGACGGCCCTCATGGTGTGCGTCCCGACGTGCTGTGGGACGAGTGGGAGCAGGCCGGTGCCACCAACGACTCGTGCGTGGCGTTTCCCGCCCTCACCTGCCTCGCCGCCACCTGGAATCCGGTGCTGGCCCATCGCTATGGCGTGGCACTGGGCGAGGAGGCACGCTACCGCGGCAAAGACATGATTCTGGGACCGGGCGTGAACATCTACCGCACGCCGCTGGGTGGCCGCAACTTTGAGTATAATGCCCTCAACAACCATGAGGCGTGGCGCCATCAGACCAATGTCATCGTCGACGAGCGCACCCTGCATGAGATTTATCTGCCCGCCTTCAAGGCCGCCGTGCAACAAGGTCACGCTTGGGGCATCATGGGTGCCTACAACTTTTATCAGGACTTCCACAACTGTCACAACCCCGTGTTGCTCAACGACATCTTGAAGCGCGATTGGGGCTTCGACGGTGTGGTGGTGAGCGACTGGGGCGGCACGCACGACGTGGACCAGGCCATTACCTGTGGCCTCGACATGGAGTTCGGCACGTGGACCAACGGCCTGAACGAGGGTGCCCGCAACGCCTACGACAACTACTATCTCGCGTTGCCCTACAAGAAGTTGGTGACCGAGGGAAAATATAGCACTCGTGAACTCGACGAGAAGGTGCGTCGTGTGTTGCGCCTGTTCATGCGCACCACGCTCACCACACGTCCTCGCGGCTCCATGTGCAGCGCCGAGCACTACGCCACGGCGCGCGATGTGGCTGGCGAGGGCATCGTGCTGCTGCAAAACCGCAACAATGCGTTGCCGCTCGATGGCACCGTGCGCCGCGTGCTCGTGGTGGGCGAGAATGCCATCAAGATGATGACCGTGGGCGGTGGCTCGTCGTCGCTCAAGGTGCAGCATGAGATTTTGCCCCTTGAGGGCATTCGCCAGCGCCTGCAGCGCGACGGCATCGAAGTGGACTATGCGCGCGGCTATGTGGGCGACACCACTGGCGCTTACAACGGCGTGACCACGGGTCAAGACCTGCGCGAGATGCGCAGCGCCCAAGACCTCATTGCCGAGGCAGTGGCTAAAGCCCGCCAGGCCGACGCCGTCATCGTGTGCACGGGACTGAACAAGAGTGCCCATCAGGACGCCGAGGAATTTGACCGCTTGGACTATGGCATGCCTTATGGCCAAGATGCCCTCGTGGAGGCAGTGGCCGCCGCTTGCCCGCGCACCATCGTGGTGAACATCAGCGGCAATGCCGTGGCAATGCCGTGGACGGCGCGTGTGCCCGCCATCGTGCAAGCGTGGTTCCTGGGCAGCGAGACCGGTGTGGCCATCGCACAGGTGCTCATGGGCGACGTGAACCCCAGTGGCAAACTCCCCTTCACCTGGCCCGCTTCGCTCGCCGACGTGGGGGCGCACCGATATGGCGAGGCCGCCTATCCCGGCATCTTCCGTCCCGGAGGGCAAATCATCGATGTGGACTACAAGGAAGGCCTGTGGGTGGGCTATCGTGGTGTGAGCCACTACAAGACGCGTCCCACCTTCGCCTTTGGCCACGGCGAGAGTTACACCAAGTTCGCGCTGGGCAAGGTAGAGGCTTCGGCCCGCCAAATCACCGCGAACGACAGCATCTCGTTTGCCGTGGATGTGAAAAATGTGGGTCAGCGTGCCGGTGCCGAGGTGGTGCAACTCTACATCACCGACGTCAAGTCGAGCGTGGAACGCCCCGCGATAGAACTCAAGGGCTTCGAGAAGGTGTATTTGCAGCCTGGCGAGACCCGTCGCGTGACCATCACCGTGGGCCGCGACGCCCTGTCGTTCTACGACCCGGTGCTTCATGGTTGGCGTGCCGAGCCGGGCGATTTTATCGCGCGAGTGGGCACAGCCAGCGACCATCTCACCTCACAAGTGAAATTCACCCTCAAATAACAATCATTTTTAGGCGATGAAACGTATATTCACCATAGCATTGATGCTGGGTTGGGTGGTCGCACTGCATGCTGCCAAGCCCACGATGGACCAGTTTGTCGACGATTTGATGTCGCGCATGACCCTTCAAGAAAAGATAGGCCAACTCAATCTGCAGGTGGCAGGCGACATCACCACGGGTTCTGCTCAGGACACCGAGGTGGTGGGCCTTGTGGCTGCTGGCAAGTTGGGTGGCGTGTTCAATCTCAAGGGTGTGGACAAAATCAAGATGCTTCAAGAGGCGGCTGTGAAGCGCAGTCGCTTGGGCATCCCGCTGCTGGTGGGCATGGACGTGATTCACGGCTATGAGACCATCTTCCCCATTCCTCTGGCTCAGTCGTGCACGTGGGACACCACGCTGGTGCGCGAGGCAGCCCACATCGCGGCGCGCGAGGCCACTGCCGACGGCATCAACTGGGTGTATAGCCCCATGGTGGATATTGCCCTCGATGCCCGTTGGGGCCGCATCGCCGAGGGTGGGGGCGAGGACCCGTTCCTGGGGAGCCTGATGGGTGCCGCGATGATTCGCGGCTATCAGGGCGACTATAGCGGCACCGACAATGTGATGGCTTGCGTGAAGCACTATGCGCTCTATGGCGCTGTGGAGGCAGGACGCGACTACAACACCGTGGACATGAGCCGCCTGCGCATGTACAACCAGTATTTCCCGCCCTATAAGGCCGCCGTGGAGGCTGGAGTGGGCAGCGTGATGTCGTCGTTTAACATCGTCGACGGCGTGCCCGCCACAGCCAACGACTGGCTGCTCAACGACGTGTTGCGCCGCCAGTGGCAATTCGACGGCTTCGTGGTCACCGACTACGGCTCCATAGGCGAGATGACCAACCACGGCTTGGGCGACGTGCTGCACAACAGCGCGATGGCCCTCGCCGCCGGCACCGATATGGACATGTGCACCACCGGCTTCCTCAACCAGTTGGAAACGGCATTGGCGCAAGGCTTGGTCACCGAGCAGCAGATTGATGTGGCTTGCCGCCGCGTGCTCGAGGCGAAGTGGAAACTGGGGTTGTTTGACAATCCTTATAAGTACTGCGACGCTCGCCGTCGTGCCCGCGACATCTACACCGATTCCAACCGCCGCGCTGCCCGCGCGATGGCCGCACAGTCGATGGTGCTGCTCAAGAACGCTGGCGGCACCTTGCCGCTGCAGCGCACGGGCAAGATTGCCCTCATAGGCCCGCTTGCCAACGACCGCGCCAATGTGGCCGGCACTTGGTGCGTGGCCTACACCCCCGAGCGCTATTCCACGCTGCTGGAGGCTATGCAACGCGCCGTGAAGGGCAAGGCCACGGTGACCTATGCCCAGGGCTGCAATCTCACCGCCGACGAGGCACTGCAACGTGCCGCAGAGTTTGGCAAAACCATACCTCGCGGCGACGACGCGACGATGCGTCGTGAGGCCCTCGAGGTGGCTTCGCAGACCGACGTGATTGTGTGTGCCATGGGCGAATGTGCCGACATGAGCGGCGAGAGCAGTAGCCGCGCCACGCTGGAGTTGCCCGACGTGCAGATGAGTTTGCTCAAAGAGTTGTGCGCACTGGGCAAACCGGTGGTGCTGCTCAACTTCTCGGGCCGTCCCACCGTGCTCGCTTGGGAGCAAGAACACGTCGATGCCATTGTGAACGTGTGGTTCGGCGGCTCGGAGGCTGCCGACGCCATGTGCGACATCCTCTTTGGCGATGTGAATCCCAGCGGTCGCCTCACGGTGACCATGCCGCAGTGCGTGGGTCAGGTGCCCATCTACTACAACCATTTGAACACTGGCCGTCCTGTGGCCACTGGCGACAGCGTGTATCACAAGTATGCCAGCAACTATCTCGAAGTGCGCAACGACCCGCTCTACCCGTTCGGTTACGGCCTGAGTTACACCACGTTTGCCTATGGCGAGCCCGTGATGAGCGCGCCCACGATGGCCCTCAACGGCAGCGTTGACGTGCGCGTGCGCGTGACCAACACTGGCGCGTGCCGTGGCGTGGAGACGGTGCAACTCTACCTGCGCGACCCCGTGGCGCTCATCTCGCGCCCCGTAAAGGAACTCAAGGGCTTCCGTCGCGTGGAGTTGGCACCCGGCGAGAGCCGCGAGGTGACTTTCACCATCACTCCGGAGTTGCTGCAGTACTACGACGGCAACGGCGTGCCGCACCTCGAGCCGGGACGCATCGATGTGATGGTGGGGCCCAATAGCCGCGACCTACATTCCACCCACTTCGACGTGATGCAGTAAAAAAACAACAATCCCCACCTTGCAATCGCAGGATGGGGATTGTCAATAAATGGCGGAGGTGTCACTCGGCCTTTTTGTTCTTGAGGCAATGAGCGTTGGCGTCTTTGTTGCAGCAACCGCTCTTGTCTTCCTTGTTGCATTCGGTCTTGGGGCAGCACTTAAACTCCTTCTGGCAGCAGTCGGGCGTGTTGAGTTGTGCTTTCTCGCACTTGCCCTCGGCCTTGTCGCACTTGCCTTCAGCCTTGTCGCACTTGCCTTCAGCCTTGTCGCACTTGCCTTCAGCCTTGTCGCACTTGCCTTCAGCCTTGTCGCACTTGCCCTCGGCCTTTGCGCACTTGCCCTCGGCCTTTGCGCACTTTTGCTCAGCCTCTGTGCACTTGGTCGTCCTCTCCTTGGCGGGGATGGTGCAGTAGGGACCTTTCTTTTCGACCTTCTGGATGCGCTCGGTCTTGACTACCTTTCTCTTTTGAGCGGATTTTTGCTGGGCGAAGCTCACACCCATGCCAAGCACTAATGCTATGACAATTGCAATTACCTGTTTCATCATGGTGCAAAAGTAAAAGTTTTCTGTTAATATGCCTTCTTAGTTGTCCCATTTTTTTATTTTTTTCACTAAATTTGCATTTCAATTGCTTAACGCGAATTGACCGTTTAACAACCTTGTCATGGTATCATTCCTTATTAGTCTGGTAGCCCTTTTGTTGGGCTATTTCATCTATGGTAAGGTCGTGGAGCGTGTGTTTGGCCCCGACGACCGCAAAACCCCCGCCTTGTCGCACACCGATGGTGTGGACTATGTGCCGCTGCCCACTTGGCGCGTGTTCATGATACAATTCTTGAACATTGCTGGCACGGGTCCCATCTTTGGCGCTATCATGGGCATTTGGTTTGGTCCGGCAGCCTACTTGTGGATTGTGCTGGGATGTATTTTTGCCGGTGCCGTTCACGACTACATGTGCGGCATGCTGTCGATGCGTCACGATGGCGCTGGCGTGCCCACGCTGGTGGGCACCTATCTGGGCGGCGGCGTGAAGAAACTCATGCTTGTGTTCTCGCTGCTGCTGCTCATGATGGTGGGCGTGGTGTTTGTCTATAGTCCGGCGCTCATCTTGGGCAGCATGGTGGGCGACCCGCTGACGTGGGTCATCGCCATCTTTGTCTATTACGTGCTTGCCACGATGCTCCCCATCGACAAACTCATTGCCAAGGTGTATCCCATCTTTGCCATCTCGCTGCTGTTCATGGCGCTGGCGCTCATGGCGGTGCTGCTGTGGAAGATGCCGCATCTGCCCGAGGTGTGGCAGATTGCAGGTGGCACGCAGGCCTGGCTTCCCACCGTCACCGACGAGGCTGGGCGCGACCTGCTGGGCGTGAGTGCGTTCTTGAGCAAGCACAGGTTGTTCCCGGCGCTGTTCATCACCATCGCCTGCGGTGCCATTAGCGGTTTCCATGCCACTCAAACCCCCTTGATGGCGCGTTGCCTCAAGAGCGAGCGTCTGGGGCGCTCCGTGTTTTACGGCTCGATGATTACCGAGGGCATTGTGGCCCTCATTTGGGCCGCTGCGGCGAGTTACTTCTTCTACGATGGCGGTTGGCGCGAGGTGGGTGGCTCCCAAGTGGCGGCTTTCATGGCTCAGGCTGGCACCGAGGGCGGCAAGACGCTCATTCAGTACTTCACCGCGCCGCAGGTGGTGAAACTCATGTGCACAGGATTTTTGGGCTTTGCTGGCGGTGTGCTGGCCATTTTGGGCGTGGTGGCGGCTCCCATCACCAGCGGCGACACGGCATTTCGTAGCGCGCGCCTCATTTTGGCTGAGTTTCTGGGCATTGAGCAGCGCAAAATAAGTCGACGTCTGTTGGTGGGTGTGCCCATGTTCCTGGCGGCAATAGGACTGCTGGTGTGGCAGGTGAACAGCCCCGACGGGTTCAATGTGCTGTGGCAATACTTCGGATGGAGCAACCAGACGCTCACCGTGTTCACGCTGTGGGCCATGACGGTCTATTTGCGCCGTCGCGGCGGCCGCGGCTATTGGATAACACTCATTCCGGCTCTGTTCATGACAGCCGTGTGCATCACCTTTGCTATCACCTCGCCCCTCATGCTGGGCTTGGGGTGATGGCAACTCTGGATATTCTGGATTTTCTGGCGGTTCTGGATTGTGGATTTTTTGATTGAAATAGGATGAAGATTAGGCACTATGATGATGGCACGGCGAGCGTGATGCGCAAGCCCGTGGTCTATACGTCGCTGCGGTTTTACCAGCGCAGCGATGTGCTGTGCCAACTCACCCATACGTTTTGCGCGCGCTACCTTCCGCCCTATGGCGACCGCACCGTCGATCAGATGGTGCAGGCTGCCCGCAGCATCAAGCAAAATATCGCCGAGGGGAGTCGCGACGGCTCGGTCTCGATGGAGATAGAACTGAAACTGCTTGGCGTGGCGGCAGGCAGCAACAAAGAACTGCTAGAGGACTACCACGACTATTTGAAGCGCAAGGGACTTGCCGACTGGCATGCCACCAACAATCCACGTTTTGGCCAATTGTTGGCGTTTTGCCGTGACCATTGCACGTGGGCCGAATATGAGCCGTTCATTGCCAAGATGAATGACGAAGAACTCGCCAATGTCGCCATCTGCCTGTGCCATCAGGTGGATGCCGCCTTGACAAAATACATGGCGCGCAAAGATCAGGAATTTACCACCGAAGGCGGCATACGCGAACGCATGTCCGCGGCCCGTCGCGAGCAGCGCAACACCCAGCAAGACATCATCAAGCGTCAGGCGCAAGCAATTGCCGCTCTCCAGCAAGAAGTCGCCTACCTCCATGATGAAATTGCCGCTCTCCAGCATGACGTTGCGTATTTGCGCCACCACCTCCAGAACCTCCAAGATATCCAGTCCCTCCAGAACAACCATTAAAAAACAATAAAAACTATGGAAGATATTCAGATTTATTGCAAGAACACCGAGGAGTATATCGCCGTTGACGGTGGCGACACCCTTCTCGACGTGTATGAGAGCATCAAGGGCCGCCTGGGCTTCACGCCGCTGTGCGCGCTGGTGAATAACAAGAATGAGCACTTGCGCTACACGATTTATCGTCCGCGCCATGTGGAGTACTTGGGCATCACGAGCAATTCGGGCTATCGCGTGTACACTCGCTCGCTGTGCATGGTGCTCTACAAGGCCATCAACGACCTGTATCCCGGCAAGCGTCTGCGCATCGACATGTCGATAGGCAATGGCCACTATTGCGTGCTCAAGCACGACCCCGAGCCCCTCACGCCCGAGGTGGTGGCAGCCATCAAGGCGCGCATGGAGGAAATCATTGCGCAGGACATCCCGTTCTTGCGCCGTGAGCGCCTCACCGTCGATGTGATAGAGATGTTCCGCCGTCAGGGTCTCACCGACAAGGTGCGTCTGCTCGAGACTAGCCGCGAACTCTACACGGTGTACTACAAGTTGGGCGACATCATCGACAGTTACTATGGTGCGCTGGTGCCCAGCACGGGCTATCTCAAGGTGTTTGACCTCGTGCCCTATGAGCAAGGCATGCTCTTGCTGGGTCCCGACCGTCATGGCGACCCCTCCAAGCCCTGCCGTGCCGAGCGTCAGCCCAAGTTGTTCGCTGCCTTCAACGAGCACACGGTGTTCAACGATGTGATAAAGATTGACGATGTGGGCTACCTGAACAAGGTCATCAAGGAGAAGCACGCCCCCTTGCTCATCAATGTGGTGGAGGCGCTCCACAACAAGATGTTCGCCGGCATAGCGTCGCAAATTGCCGAGCGCTACCACCAGGGTGGTGCCCGCGTGGTGCTCATCGCCGGTCCGTCGTCGAGCGGCAAGACCACCAGCAGTTTGCGCCTGGCCATCCAGTTGGTGACCAATTGCATTATGCCCCAGGTCATCGCGCTGGACAACTACTTTGTGGACCGCGACAATACGCCTCTTGACGAGTTTGGCGAGAAAGACTTCGAGTCGCTCTATGCCCTCGATTTGGAACTGCTCAACCACGACATCAATGCGCTGCTTGCCGGCGAGGAAGTGGACATGCCCACCTATAACTTCGAGACGGGCAAGCGCGAGTATCGTGGCAACAAGATGCAACTGGCCGACAACGAGATTCTGCTCATGGAGGGCATCCACGGCTTGAATCCGGAACTCACGAGCCAGATTCCCGAGCACCAAAAGTTCCGTCTGTTTGTGAGCGCGCTCACCACGCTGAGCATCGACGACCACAACTGGATAGGCACCTTCGACAATCGCCTGCTGCGTCGCATCATCCGCGACTACAAGTATCGCGGCCTCAACGCCCAGCAGACCATCGCGCGCTGGGCCAGCGTGCGCCGTGGCGAGGAGAAGTGGATTATGCCCTTCCACGAGAATGCCGACGCCATGTTCAACTCGTCGCTGCTCTTCGAACTGTCGGTGATGCGCAACTATGCCGAACCCATCTTGCGCGAGGTGCCCGTCAACACGCCAGAGTATGCCGAGGCCAACCGACTCTTGAAGTTCTTGAGTTACTTCGAGCCACTCGACGAGAAGGACATCCCCAGCACGAGCCTGCTGCGCGAGTTCTTGGGCGGCAGCACCTTCCACTATTGATGGATGTTGCGCCATTGAGATTTTTTGGCTAACTTCGCACTCTACATGGCAAATTTGAGAAATATCTACGATTCACGTCGCATCTGGAAGTTCGCGCTCATTGCGGTCTCCCTGATGCTGGTGGCGTTGTTTCTCTACATCTCAAACCGCCTGGTCAAGGACCTTGCCGTGATGGAGCGCGACCGCATGGAGATTTGGGCCAACGCCACCAAGGAGTTGGCTGCCACAGCCACCGAGCAGGTCGATGAGAACGGCAATCCCGTGACCATGCAGACCGACGTGGACTTTTTGCTGAGCATCATCGAGGGCAACCACAACATCCCGGTGCTGCTCGTCGATGGGGAAGGCGAAATCTTGCTGCATCGCAACTTTCGCCTTCCCGAGCCCATCGACTCGATGTCGCCCTACGAGATTTCGCCCACCAACATGGCGTTTCTCAAACGCAAGTTGGCCAAGATGCAGAATGGCCCCAACAAGATTGAGATAGCCATCGACGCGGGCACCACGCAGTATCTCTATTACGAGGACTCTACGGTGCTGCGCCGCTTGGCCTACTACCCCTACATCCAACTCGCCGTGCTGCTCATCTTCATCGCTGTGGCCTATTTTGCGCTCATGAGCGTGAAGCGCGCCGAGCAGAACAAGGTGTGGGTGGGATTGTCGAAGGAGACAGCCCACCAGTTGGGCACACCCATCTCGTCGCTCATGGCGTGGACGCAGATGCTCGAGCAGATGGGCGTGGACCGTAGCGTGGTGAGCGACATGGATAAGGACGTGATGCGCTTGAGCACCATCGCCGACCGTTTCTCCAAAATCGGCTCCATGCCCGACAAGGAACTCACCTCGATCAACGAGGCCGTGGTTTCCAGCCTGGAGTATATGCGCGCCCGCATTCCCAAGCGTGTTGACCTGCATATCCACACCAACGACCAGACCAACAACGGCGTGATGCTGAGCCAGACGCTGTTTGCCTGGGTGATGGAGAACCTGACCAAGAATGCTGTCGACGCCATGGACGGCGAGGGACGCCTCGACATCACCGTCGAGGACAGCCCGCACAATGCCGTTATCCTGGTCAAGGACACCGGCAAGGGCATCGCGCGCAAGAATTTTAAGAATGTGTTCAACCCCGGCTTTACGACCAAGAAGCGCGGATGGGGATTGGGACTCACTCTGGTGAAGCGCATCATCGAGGAGTATCACGGCGGACGCATCTATGTGAAGGAGAGCGAGCCCGGACGTGGCACTACATTTGCCATCGAATTGCCACGAGTGAAATAAAATTAGGAATTATGAATGATGAATTAGGAATGATTTCTAATGAGGGAACCGGGGCAATTATGAATTAGGAATTAGAAATTAGGGAGGAGGAATATGTCACAA
>CACWKM010000057.1 GCA_902761475.1 uncultured Bacteroidales bacterium | reverse complement strand
GGTCTTGGTCTCGGTGGTCACATCGTCGTCGTCGCCGGCCTTCTTGGTCGAGGTGGTGGTGGATTTGCCCGTGAGGTCGTCGTTGTTGCGCTCGGTGAGGCCCGATGGGGCGGTGATGGTGACTTTGCCAGCGCCGGCAATGGCGGTGGTGATGTCGCGGCGTGACTGGGCGCTAACGGTGGTGGCCACGACCAAGAGGATGGCCATGGCGAGCAGGCGCAGGCTGATGTTGTGTATGGTTGTCATAGCGATGTGATGTGTCTGTCTTAAAAACTTGGCCACAAAGATAATTATTTTTATCCTTGCAGCCAAGTTTTTTGGTTGTGTTAGTGTTTCAGTTCGTCATCAAAATGCGGTGACGATGCCCATGAAGTCGGCAGCCTTGAGCGAAGCACCTCCGATGAGTCCGCCATCGATGTCGGGCTTTGCGAAGAGTTCGGCGGCGTTACTGGGCTTGCAACTGCCACCGTAGAGGATGGTGGTGTCGTCGGCCACTTGCTCGCCATACTTCTCGGCGAGGAGTCCGCGGATGAAGGCGTGGATTTCTTGTGCTTGCTCGGCGGTGGCGGTTTCGCCGGTGCCGATGGCCCAGATGGGCTCGTAGGCGATGACCACGTTTGCCATCTGCTCGGCGCTGAGGTGGAACAGCGAGCCTTCGATTTCGTCCTTGATGACGCCGAAGTGGATGTTCTGCTTGCGCTCGTCGAGGCTCTCGCCGCAGCAGAAGATGACCTTGAGTCCCTCGGCGAGGGCGAGGTCAACTTTGTCTTTGAGCATGGCGATGGTCTCGGCGTAGTATCCGCGGCGCTCGCTGTGGCCCAGGATTACATATTGTGCACCTGTTGATGCCACCATGGGTGCCGACACTTCGCCGGTGTAGGCTCCGCTCTTGTGGTCGGCGCAGTTCTCGGCGGCGAGGGCCACGTGGGTCAAGACGGCCTTCACAGCGGTGAGGTGAGTGAAGGGCACGCCCACAATCACGTCGCACTTGAGGGCGGCCTGAGCGGCCACGGCCTCGTTCACTTCCTGGGCAAGTTTCACGCCCTCGGGCACGGTGGTGTTCATCTTCCAGTTGCCCGCAACAATGTTCTTTCTCATTTTTATGTGTGAGTTAGAAAAAATAAGGTTTGTAATATTTTTTATTAGTTAGCGATTGCAAAGTTAGTAATTTCTCGCCGAATTGTGGTGCGCCGCGGGGATGTATTTTCGTCCCTGTGGTCGCGATGTGCTGCATTAGCGGCGGCGATTGTTGCGTCGCTGCTGCTCACGGAGTTGTTGTTGCTGCTGTCGTTGCATCTGCTCCATGCGCTCTATCCAACTGCTTTTCTTGCGCGGCTTGGCGCGGTTGGCGGCAATCTGTGCGCGCACCTTGTCCTCGCTCACCAGCAGGCGGCAGGCATAGGTCTGCGCAATGGTGATGAGCAGCGAGATGAAGTAGTAGTAACTCAGGCCGCTGGCGTAGTTGTTGAAGAACACCAGGAACATGAGCGGCATGAGGTACATCATCCACTTCATGCCCGGCATGGATTGTTGCTGGCTCTGCGACTGCATGGTGAGATAGGTGTAGCCAATGTTGGTCACGGTCATCAACAAGCAGAACAGGCTGATGTGATTGCCAAAGTAGTTGGTGATGAAGGGGATGTGTGCCGTCCATGAGACAATCTTGTCGGGTGCCGAGAGGTCGGCGGCCCACAGGAACGACTGTCCTCGCAACTCGATGCACGAGGGGAAGAATGTGAACATGGCGATGAGGATGGGCATCTGCAGCAGCATGGGCAGGCAGCCTCCGAATGGGCTGGCACCGGCCAGGCTGTAGAGTTCCATCGTCTTTTGTTGGCGCTTGAGGGCGTTCTCCTGGCCGGGATATTGCTCGTTGATGGCGGCAATGTCGGGGTTGAGTATGCGCATCTTGGCCTGCGACATGTAACTCTTGAAGGTGAGCGGCGAGAGCACTATCTTGATGATGATGGTGAGCAGCAAGATGATGATGCCGTAGTTAGTGAAGAACTTGCCCAGCCATCCAAACACGGGGATGATGACGCCTGTGTTGATCCAGCGGAAGAGGGTCCATCCCAGCGGGATGAGGCGGGTGAGTTTGAGGTCCTCCTTGGGCGAATACTTGTCGTAACTCGAGAGGAGTTGATAGCGGTTGGGGCCCAGGTAGAAATAGAACGACGCGGGTTTCTCCTTGTCGCTGGCATAGGGCACGAGGGTGTGCATGGTGAGCGTCTTGAGGTAGCGCTCATAGTCGGGGCTCTCCTTGGGCACCTCGTGGCTGGTGAACTGTCCGCCCACGAATGTGCTGTCGGCAATGAGCACGGCGCTGAAGAACTGGTTCTTGGCCGAAATCCACTTTATCTTGTCCTTGGTCTCCTGCTCGTCGTTGCCGCTCTCCTTAGTGTATTCCACGTCGCCACCCTTGCCGGCATACTTGTAGTAGATGGCCGAGTTGCGCTCCTCAAACATCTTGCCCTCCTCGTGGCGCATCATGCGGTAGTTCCAGTCCAGGTCCAGGGTGTTAATGTTGAGCGGAATGATGGCGTTCATGCCTTTTTGCACGATTTCCATGCGCACCATGTAACTGTTGGGCACCAGTGTGTACTTGAGTCCCCACGTTGCTCCTCCGGCCAGGTTGAGTTCCATGACCAGGGTGCTGTCGTTGAGTTGACGCGGCGTGAAGTAGTAGTTGCGTGTCTCAAATCGCTGGCTGTTGTTGCTCAGCGTGAAACTGTAGCCGTTGTCGCCCGGTGTCACCACCTCCACTTGCGGCGCGTTGTAGGCCTTGTAGGCCTTGAGCGCGGCGCGGCTGATGATGCCTCCCTTGCTCGAAATTTCCAGTGCGAGTGAGTCGTTCTCGAGTTTCACCACCTGATTGGTGCCGTTGAGATGTGCCGCAAACGGGCCGTTCTTTGCCATCACGCCCATTGCCTTGCGCACTGCTGCCACTGCCAGATTGTGGGCTGCGGCATGGCTACTGGTGTCGGCGAGCACCTCGGCGGCGGCCACGGCGGTGTCGCCAGCAGCCACTGTGCCGGCAATCGTGCCGTCGGTGGCCAGCGACAGTTTCACGCCGTCGGCGTCGATGGGGTGCTGGGCGAGCAGTGCCACCAGTTGCGAGCGCTCGTCGCCAGTGAGCGTGTCGACGACAGCCGTGGCGGCAATCTTCTCGGCGGCAAGGCGTTGCGCCTGGGTGATGGAATCCTGAATGCGGCGCTGCTCGGCAAGTTGGGCCTCGGTGGGCTTGTTGAGCCACATGAAGCCGAAGATCACGGCACACATGAGCAACATCCCTGTGATTGAATTCTTGTCCATTGTCTAGTGTTGATGCGTATTTTTTCTAAATTTTCCTGTTTTTCTTATTGATTTATTGCTTGTTCTGCTCGTCGATGGCAGCCCTGATGAAGTCCATGAACAGCGGGTGCGGATTGAGCACGGTGCTGCTGTACTCGGGATGGAACTGGACACCGATGTACCACGGGTGGTTCTCGAGTTCGACGACCTCGACCAGGCGCGTCTCGGGGTTCTCGCCCACGCACTTCATGCCAGCGTCCTCAAATGCCTTGCGATACTCGTCGTTGAACTCGAAGCGGTGGCGGTGGCGCTCCTCGATGTTGAGCACGCCGTAGGCCCGCGCCGTGCTGCTGCCCTGCTTCAGGCGGCAGGCATAGGCGCCCAGACGCATCGTACCCCCCATGTTGGTCACGCTCTTTTGCTCCTCCATGAGGTCGATGACGTTGTGCTGCGTCTTCGGGTCCATCTCCACGCTGTTAGCGTCGTCGAGGTGCAACACGTTGCGGGCAAACTCGATGACCATGCACTGCATGCCCAAGCAGATGCCCAGGGTGGGCTTCTTGTGCTCGCGGCACCAGCGCAGCGCCACAAACTTGCCCTCGGTGCCGCGCTGGCCAAATCCCGGGGCCACCAGGATGGCGTCGTGCGGCGAGAGCAACTCGTCCACGTTGCCATCGTTCACCTTCTCGCTATTGATGTAGGTGAGTTTGAGTTTGCGGCCGTGGTAAGTGCAGGCTTGGAAGAGCGACTCGTCAATCGACTTATAGGCGTCTTGCAACTGTACGTACTTGCCCACGAGCCCCACGCGCACCTCGTCGGTGGCGCTTTGCATCATGTTCAAGAAGTGGTTCCACTTGTCCAGGTCGGGTTCGCCCTGGCTGGGCGTGCCCGTCTTTTCGAGCACGATGTCGTCGAGACGCTGCTCGTGCATGTTCAGGGGCACCTGGTAGATCGACGGCACGTCGATGCTCTGAATCACGGCATCGGGACTCACGTTGCAGAACAGTGCCACCTTGCGGCGCATGGGTGCCGGCAGGTCCTTCTCGGTGCGCAGCACCAAAATGTCGGGCTGAATACCCTCCTGCTGGAGCATCTTCACCGAGTGCTGCGTGGGCTTGGTCTTGAGTTCGGCGGCAGCGCGGATGTAGGGCACATAGGTGAGGTGGATGCACACGCACTTGCTGCCCAGTTCCCAGCGCAGTTGACGCACAGCCTCGATATAGGGCAACGACTCGATGTCGCCCACGGTGCCGCCAATCTCGGTGATGACAAAGTCGTAGTCGCCCGTCGAGCCCAGCAACTTCACGTTGCGCTTAATCTCGTCGGTGATGTGCGGCACAATCTGCACCGTCTTGCCCAAGTAGTCGCCACGGCGCTCCTTGTCGATAACCGTCTGATAGATGCGGCCGGTGGTGATATTGTTGGCGCGAGAGGTCTTGATGTTGGTAAATCGCTCATAGTGACCCAAGTCCAAGTCGGCCTCATGGCCGTCGACGGTGACATAGCACTCGCCGTGCTCATAGGGGTTGAGCGTGCCAGGGTCGATGTTGATGTAGGGGTCAAACTTTTGAATGGTCACCTTGAAGCCGCGCGAGAGCAGCAACCGTGCCAGCGACGACGAGATGATGCCCTTGCCCAACGACGACACCACACCGCCCGTAACGAAGATGTATCGAGTATCCACAGTCCGATTGTTTAATTTTTTACAATTCAAACTGCAAAGTTACAAATAAAATGGGAAATGTTGGCCATTTTTCAGCCTCAAGGTGAGCCCCTCGCAAAAAATAGCCACAGTAGTAGCCCTGGGTCACTGTCGCCGGCTGGCTTGCCTCGACCCAGATATTGTCGATTTCGAGGCTCTGGACATCTTGGGTGGGTTGTAGCAGATAGGGCGTGTTTGCTGCCATTCCCTCATCGGTGCAAGTGGTGAACTCGGCCGTGCCAGTAGCAATGTTGGCGCTCTGCCGGCGTGGCGCGCCAGAACCATTGGTGTGTGTGGTGCGTATCGCACCGCTGAACTTTGCCAGTTTTACGCCCTCGCCAAAGTGGTCAATCAATGCTTCCTCGCTCAGGCTGATGGGCAAGCACACCATATTCCACTTTCCGCCCTTGAACCAATGGTTTAGGGTGAGGTTGTAGTATCCTGCGGAGTGTGCCGGTGCGATGGTGGCGTCGCTGTCGAGCACAAGTTCAGAGATGCCGCTCGCGATGGTGAACTCGTGTGTGCTGCGATTCCACGTTAGCGTGTAGGGCACGCCTGGCTGGAACACCGTGGCGTAGATATTCTCCCACACACCCGAAGTGCCACTGGCTGACAATTCGTAGGTGCCAGTGGCGGTGATGGTAGCACCGTAGGAATATGCCTCGGCCCAGTTGGCGGCAATGATGCGGAACGACAGTCCGCCATAAGCGTCGAGGTTGTCGCTCGTGACGGTGAAATTCTCGAGGGTGAACACGTCGCTGTCGGTCTCCGACTGCGTGAATGGCTTGTCGAACTCCCACGAGTTGCCGAAACTGTAGAGATACCAGAAGTCGGTGTCGGGGGCAACGCGCTCAAAGGACCAGGTGCCTGTGGTGAGGTCAACGGTGATGCTGTAGGATGCCGCCTCGTCGAGCCAGAACATGTAGCCACCTGCATCGGTGGTGAGCGTCCAGCGGTCGTCGGCCACGGTGCGGTACCACACGTTGTTGTATTCATCTACAACTTGAAACGTCAGATAGTCGACATCGGCGGTAATAGTGCCGCTGTACACACCGTCGCTGGTGGCGTTGAGGTATCCCAGGATGTTCTCGCCGGCAGCGTCGAAGAGGGCGAGCACGTCAGGGGATTGCGACGTTTGGGTCATGAATGGCTCAAGGGCCTGCGAAGGCTTGCCAGTGGAGGTGAACGCGCCCATGCTATAGGCGTTCCAACCCACGGTATTATAGTATGACGGTTTCCAGTCGCCATAAACTTCTGGCTCCCAGTAGAAGATGCCGGCGCAGTCGTCGATGGCGGTGACGCGGTCAAACAGGTCTTGCATCACCGTCTTGGCCAATGCCGGGGAACTGGACTCAAAGCCGGTCTCGACAACCATCACTTTCTTGCCGAAGGTCGAGGCCAGCGTGGCGATGTTGCTCGCGGCGGTAGGATTGCTGGCATGGCTGGCGCTCGAACTATTCCAGTTGTCATAGTCGGGATAGTGCGACACACCTATCATGTCGAAGTTGCCGCCAGCGCTGGCGAAACTGTTGAACCACGAGATGAGATGATAGTCGTAGGCATTGTTGAGGTGCACAATCACGATGGCGTTGGGGAAGACCTCCTTGACGGCGGCATAGCCGGCGTTGCTCAGGGTGACGTAGTTGCTGAAGTCGCCATTGGAGATTTTGCCCACGTTCCAAACCATGCCCTGTCGTGTCTCGTTGCCCACTTGCACCCACTTGGGCGTTATGCCCTCGGCCTTGAGTGCGTTCAGCACGTCGAGCGTGTGGGTGCGAATGGCTGCCGACACGTTAGTCGTGTTGTTGTACGACGACCAGTCTACGGGCTTGGTCTGCCGCAGTGGGTCGGCGAAAAAGTCGCTATAGTGGAAGTCTATCATCAGGTCCAGACCTTGTGCAGCAGCACGCTTGGCCTTGGCCACCACGTCGGCCTTATCGCACCACGCGCCGTAGCCGTAGGTACTGGGATTGACCCACACCCTGAGGCGTATGGCCGTCATGCCTATTTCCTTCATCAGGGCGAAGATGTCGGTTTCCACACCGGCGGCGTTGTAAAATTTCACGCCGTCGGCCTCCATTTCGGTACACCAACTGATGTCGGCGCCTCGCACGAACCCGTCGCTCACGCTGCTGCCACCGCCACTATCGTCGTGGGTGTCGAAGCGGATGGTGAGGGCCGTGAGGTTCACCGTCACGTCGTAGGTGCCGGCGGGGATTGAGGCCCAACCGTTGCACGCACCTGTGTTGGCAATGCTGAAGTCCTGTCCCACGGCGGTGACGTTTTCCACCCAGCCATATTGTGTGCCCCAACTGCTGTTGCGCACACCAAAGTTGAAACTGCCGGTGGTGGTGAAGTTGTCGATGGTATAGACGCCGGCCGTGCCCGACTCGACAAATTGCGTGGATGACTGCGACGTCCAGTTGTCGAAGGTGACGGTTAGACACCAATCGACGGGGTCGCCTGTGGCGGCATGACCGCCTATACTTATCACGGCAAGCAATGTGGCCATGGTGAGCCTTGCGATTTTGCTGTTCATCGTCCTATCATTTAAGTTGTTGTATAATGTATTGCAAATATAAGAAATAATAGCCATCTTTTCCAAAAAAATTAACCAATTGTGGGAAAAGCATCTGGATACTAGCGAAAAAGCCACATTTGTCGAAGCCGCATCATTCCTGGGGCAAGTCACAAACAAGAGCGACGTCCCCCTTCCTAATTGCGCCTGGCAGCACAATAATAATGGAAGAAATGCGTTAAAATAAAAAAGAATAAGGAAAGCGGCTTCACGTGCTGGCATGCCGCGGGCAACATCGGCCCGTGACGACCAGCGGAAGCGGCTGGCCTGTTTTGACACATTGGTACATAACACTACGACGATATGTTGACACGACACCTCACAGTGCGCATGGCAGCGCTCACAGCCATCGCGGCACTCGCATTCACCCTGGCGGCGCCTCATGCGCGCGCCTACGACGCCAGCACCTATGCCGAGAGTTCAAAACTCGCCACAGGCACATGGGTAAAAATTCAGGTCACCCAGAGCGGCATCCACGAAATCACTGCGCAAGATGCCTCCGATTGGGGGTTGGGCAGCCTCGACGGGGTACACATCTTTGGCTACGGCGGCGCGATGCTCACCGAGGCCATCACCTCCTTGATGCCCGACGACCTGCCGCAAGTGCCCACCGTTCGCAAGGACGGTCGCCTGCTCTTCTATGCGCAAGGCCCCACCACCTGGCAAGCAGGAGTGCAAGGCATGCCCTATGTGCAGCAGCACAACACCTACAGCACCGAGGGCTACTACTTCGTGACCAACGACAGTCGTTTCCAGGACGTGGCGCCCACTAAGGCCGACAACACTGTGAGCACCACAGCACCTGCCACCACCTTCACCGAGCGCATCTATCACGAGAAGGACCTCGTGAACACGGGTCAAACAGGCCGCACCTTCCTGGGCGAGGACTTCCGCTCCAACTCCCGTCAGACATTCAACTTCGACCTCAAGGGCTATGTGCCTGGCAGCGAGGTCATGGTGCGCACCGTGTTGAGCGCTAAAATCATGAATGCCACGGGCACCATCACCCTGCAAGCCAACGGCGAGGCAATGCCCAGCGACGGCGGCGATGTGATTTCGGCATGCACCGTGTCCGACCACGACCACTTCCGCTCCACCACGTCGACCAAGACGTTTGAGATGCCCGGCGGCAGCACCGCACTGGCATGGATGGTGAATTTCCCGGGTGCCACCAACTCTCTCATGGCGCGGCTGGACTACATCACGGTCAACTATCAGCGTCAACTGGCGCTCGACGGCGCGCAACTGCAATGGGGCACACCCGGCACCAATCCGGCTGCCCTGCAAGTGAGCGGCTGCCAAGAGGGCGTGACACACGTGTGGGACATCACCGACGTGCTCGCACCGGTGGAGATGAACACCCGCGCCGAGGGCGCCAACCTCATCTTCTCTCCCCTGCGCACCGGACGTCGCGAGTATGTGGCATGGAACGAGACCGCCACCTTCGCCCGCCCCACCCTGGCCGAACGCGTGACCAATCAGAACCTGCACGCCGAGCCAGTGCCCGACATGATTATCCTTGCCCCTACCGAACTGCTCTCCCAGGCCCGCCGCGTGGCCACGCTGCACGAGACCCGCGACACCATGCGCGTGCTGCTGGTCGACCACAGGCTGGTGTTCAACGAGTTCTCGAGCGGCACGCCCGACTTCATGGCCTACCGCAAACTCTGCAAGATGTTCTACGACCGCGGTGAGCAAGGTGGGCACAAGTTGGGCTATCTGTTGCTCTTTGGCACGGGCAGTTACGACAACCGCCTCATCACCAGCGAAGTGCGCAACACCGCAGGACCGCTGCTGCTCACTTGGCAAAGCGAAAGCAGCCAGCGCGAGGAGACTTCCTACACCAGCGACGACATCCTGGGCGTGCTGGGCGATGACTGCACTGCCGAATACTACCGCTACGCGCTCGACATCGCCGTGGGCCGCATGGCAGCCGGCAACGTGACCGAGGCGCGTACGCTGGTCGACAAACTCTACAAATATGTCACGCAGCCCGACTATGGCGCATGGAAAATCAACGCCGTGGACATGGCCGACGATGGCGACCGGGCGCAACACATGGAACAAGCCGAGCAACTCATCCAGCAGAGTTACATCAACGGTGGCGCATCCATCATGCACAACTATGTGTTCATCGACGCCTTCACCAACGAGAGCCAGGGCGGCGGTCGCTACTACCCCGAAGCGCGCAACAAACTCTATAAGACCCTTGGCGAGGGCGTGCTGTGGTGGACCTATGTGGGCCACGGCGGCGTGAACGGCCTCACCGCCGACGGCATGGTGCGCAACGAGGACATTGAGAACCGCTTCTACTATCGTCACCTGCCGCTGTTCTATGCCGCCACTTGTACCTTCACCCGCTTCGACGCGCGCGACCTGTCCGACGGCGAATTGCTGCTGCTCAACCCCAGTGGCGGCATCATCGCCTCCATCTGCCCGGGACGACTGGTCTATGTGGCATGGAATGGCGAATACACGCGCCACATGGGCAAGGTGATGTACACGCTCGACAAAGACGGCCGC
>CACWKM010000056.1 GCA_902761475.1 uncultured Bacteroidales bacterium | reverse complement strand
AATGTCCAAAAATTTGCTCTATGTATCTCGCTCCCGGTTCTAATCGCACTTTATAGAATTGAAATTGCGGCAAATGTGTCGCTTGTCGCATGCGGCGTGCTAGTTCTAATCGCACTTTATAGAATTGAAATGGCATAGCTTCGAGACACATCGTTGGAACTAGCTGGTTCTAATCGCACTTTATAGAATTGAAATGTTTGCGCGCTTGCCACGCGTCCTGAGGGCAGAGTGCGTTCTAATCGCACTTTATAGAATTGAAATGAGGCAGATTATGATTTGTCTAATGCGTCGCAAGAGTTCTAATCGCACTTTATAGAATTGAAATAAAGAGATTGTCCGTGAGGTCACCGTCATCGAGACGTTCTAATCGCACTTTATAGAATTGAAATTGGCTGGCGTTCTCACGGACAAGACGCAATGCGTCGTTCTAATCGCACTTTATAGAATTGAAATTGCACCGTGCTGGGCTCATACATATATTCTGCATACCGTTCTAATCGCACTTTATAGAATTGAAATGTGAGGTCGAAGTAGAGGCAGTCACGCTCCTGACCGTTCTAATCGCACTATATAGAATTGAAATAAATGTCCAAAAATCTGTTCAATTTACCGAGCGCCAGATTCAATCGCACTATATAGATTTCCGTCGCTCCGTTCGGCGGGGTTACGGGTGGGTGAGCCAGTGGTGGCGCTCGGCGGGGGGCATCTTCTCGATGGCGGTGCGCAGGGCGGTGCGCGGCATCTCGTGGACGTGGCGCGCGAGGAAGTCGCGCAGCAGATCCATGCTCACGCGTTTGCCCATCTCGCGGAGCATCCATCCCACCGCCTTGTGCATCAGGTCGTGGGGGTGACGCAGGTGGACGGCGGCATAGCGCAGGCACCACGACGGGTCGCCCATCTTGGTGGGCATCCATGTGCACACCATGCTCATGCGCTGTCGCCACAGGTTGTCGCTGGCGGCAAGGGCGTCAAGCACCTGTTGCTTGGCGGCGTAGCGCGTGGGCAGCAGCAGCCAGCGGCCCAGGATGTAGGGCGCCGACAGGTCCACCAGGTCCCAGTTGTTGGCGCGCTCGGCATGGTGGAGATACATGCCCAAAATCTCGTCGCGCCCCGCCGTCGCCGTGTCATCGTCGACGAGACGGCGGGCGGCCAGTTTCTGGAACTTGTCCACCATGATGAGCAGTCCGCACAGCCTCACCTCGTGCCATGGGCTCATGAGCAGCGCGGGCACCTGCGACAGCGCCGTGGTGGGCGCCACCTGCTTGACCACCTGCCGCGTGGCGGGCACCTTGATGCCCAGGAACTCGTCGCCGTGGCCATACTCGCCCACGCCGGTCTTGAAAAAGCGCATGAGCACAGCGCGCTGCTCGTCGTCGCGCAGCGACACCATGCGGTCGATGATTTGTTGTGCCGTAGTCATGATTGTGCCATTGTCTATTCGTGCCCCTGCCACCCCAGCAAGCGCCCACAAAAATAACAAAAATTCGCCTATCCATAAAACCCGCCCGCAACAATCCGCACCGGAACGAGGCTAATCATTCACAGAGGCAATGGCGACGAGGGCGCGGCACGGGATTTCCTGCTCGACGACCCCAACAACTGAAAACATAGGCAAGCGCAGTTTGCCTGCCAAGCGAAGGGACGCTCCATCAGCGAGGCGACCGCCCAAGCGAGCGTCACCATTGAGGAAGATAAGCGTTTCCCGCACCCCGTGAGACTAACAGGTCACCTCGTCGCTCTTTCAAGGCCTGCGGGGGCGATTGGAACCGTGTTTTTCGGTGTTAAATTTTGTTTTTTGGAGAAAAAGCCGTAACTTTGCACGCTGAAAGGATTAGTGTATGACCAGCGAAATGTTGATTGAAAGCGCTTTTTTCCTCTCGGGTCATCCCGTGGGGGCTGGGGTGCGTAAATCAAAGCGGGTCATAAGGCAAGGAAGCACGCTACGCTTGAGCGACTAGGGGGTCGACGGGTGTAGCGTGTTTTCTTTTTGTATAACTAAAAAAATTGGCTAAATGATAGAACTACAATGTTTTATTGGTTTTAATTTATTTAAACTAAACAATCACAAAGTATGAGAGAGAGAATTAAATTGATGCTTGTTGCCCTGCTGCTGCTCGTGGCCGCAGGTGTCAACGCTCAGGTGACCACGTCGGCGCTGGCTGGTGTGGTGTGTGACGAAGAAAACCACGAGGCGCTCATCGGTGCCACGGTGACGGCGCTGCACGAGCCTTCGGGAACGAAGTACACCACTGTGACCAATCTCGACGGTCGCTTCACGCTGCAAGGCTTGCGCACTGGCGGCCCCTATCGTGTGACGGTGAGTTACGTGGGCTATCGCAACCTGGTGGTAGAAAACGTGCTGCTGCAATTGGGTATCACTCACCAGTTGGAAGCAAATCTCGTGGCCGACGCACTCAGCCTCGACGAACTGGTGGTGAGCGCCAAGGCCATCACGCCGCAAGTGGGAGCCAGCCACAACTTTTCGACAGCCAACATTCAGAATGTGGCCACGGTGGATCGCAACATCTACGACGTGGTGAAGAACATGCCCATGGCCAACCGCTCGAAGATTGGCGGCATCTCCTTTGCCGGCACCAACAACCGCTACAACAGTTTCCAAATCGACGGCACGGTGAGCAACGACGTGTTTGGCCTCGCCAGTTCGGGCACCAACGGTGGTCAGGCCAGTGCCAACCCCATCTCGATGGACGCCATCCAGGAGATTCAGGTGGTCATCGCCCCCTTCGACGTGCGCCAGAGCGGTTTCACCGGAGGTGGCATCAACGCCATCACCAAGCAGGGAACCAACGAGTATCACGCCACGGCCTTTGCCTACTACAACAACCAGAACTTCTATGGCCGTTATAACGCTTCGCAAGACTATATCAAGGACAAACTCACCAAGCAACACTACACCACCTTTGGTGGCAACGTGAGCGGTCCCATCGTCAAGGACAAACTCTTCTTGTTTGTCAACGTGGAGAATCACAACGAGAGTTATCCGGCCAGTTACTATCCTGGCGTGACCGCCAACTACCTGAGCGCCGCCACCGCCAAGGCTATCGCCGACCGCTACCAGGCCATCACCGGCATCACCGAGGACTATAGCCGCCGCAATGTGGACCGCAACGCCTTCGACCTGCTGGCTCGTCTGGACTGGAACATCACCGACCGCCACAAACTCGCCCTGCGCTACCAGTATGGCAGCGCCTACGACGACAAGTGGAGCGCCGGCTACACCAGTTACTACTTCAACAATTCGAGTTACCGCTTCAACAATAAGACACATTCGCTTGTTGCCGAACTCAACAGTTCGTTTGGACAATCGGCGTTCAACGAGTTGCGCGCCAGTTACGCGCGTGTGCGCGACCACCGCGACGTGCCCTACCAGGGACCGCTGTTCTGGATTAAGAACGTGGGCACCGAGGACGAGAGCCGCAGCAACATTGCCGTGAACATCGGCACCGAGTACAGTTCGGGCGCCAACTCACTGGACCAGGACATCTACACCTTTGAGGACAACTTGTCGCTCTACAAGGGTCGCCACACCATCACCATTGGCACCCACAACGAGTTTTTCAAGATGCGCAACCTCTTCATCCAGGCCGTCACCGGCGAGTGGGTGTACAACAGCCTCGACGCCTTCCTCAACGACCAGCCTAATCAATTCGTGTTCAAGTGCACCGACCCCAAAGTCACTGGCGGCAACCTGCTGTGGACCCCGACCATCAAGGCGGGCCAATTTGGCGCCTACATCCAGGACAAGTTCAGCGTGAACAAGAATCTTGAGTTCACCTACGGCTTGCGCATCGACATTCCGGTGATGTTCAACCACCCCACTGTGAATGAGGAGTTCAACGCTTATGCCGAGACGCTGAACGCTGCCTCGGGCTATGCTCGCATCCCGTCGCGCGTGGGCGACATGCCCACCACCAAGGTGATGTTCTCGCCGCGCTTTGGCTTCCGCTGGTTCACCGACGACAGCCACCGCACGCTGCTGCGTGGTGGCGTGGGCCTGTTCACCGGGCGCGTGCCCTTTGTGTGGCTGAGCAACGCCTATAGCAACACGGGCGTGGAAATCATTGGCACCACCATCAACAATGCCTCCGACATCCCCGCCGTGACGGGCAACACCAGCGAACTGGTGGAATATCTGTCAAAGGGCTCGGCAGCGCGCCCCGACATCGTGACCGTGAACCGCAAGTTCCGCTATCCGCAGGTGCTGCGCGCCAACCTCGCCTGGGAGCAAAAGTTGCCTGGCGACGTTAAGTTCACCCTCGAGGGACTCTACAGCAAGACCTACAACCAGATATTCTTCAGCAACCTTGCGCTCACCCAGAGTGGTAGCGTGTATGGCGTGGCCGGAAATCCTGCCTCGGCAGCCCCATTCTATGCCGTCGACAACAAGTACTACTCCATCATCAACACCGAGAACACCGACAAGGGCTACAGTTACAGCGTGAGCGCCACGCTGGAGAAGAACTTCGACTTCGGCCTCGACCTGCTGGCAAGTTACACCTTCGGTCACTCCAAGAGCGTGAACGACGGCACCAGTTCGGTGGCCTACTCCAACTGGAAGTATAACTACGCCGTGGACACCAACCACCCCGCGCTCAGTTACTCGAGTTTTGACCAGCCCCACCGCATTCTCGTGAATGCCAGTTACACCACTCCCCGCTATGCCAACGGTTGGTTGCAGACCACCATCGGCGTGACCTACAACGGCTACAGCGGACAGCGCTACAGCCTGACCTACAACGAGAGTACGGACTTCAACGGCGACGGCTACCGCGGCAACTCGCTCATGTACATCCCCACCCAGGACGAAGTGGGCAAGATGCTGTTTGCCGACATCACCGCCAAGGATTCCGAGGGCAAGACCTACGTGAAGACGAGCGCCGACGAGCAGCGCGCCTTGCTCGAGGACTTCATCGCCCACGACAGTTACGCCAAGAACCATCGCGGACAATATGCCGAGCGCAACAGCAACACGGCTCCCTTTGAGCACCAAGTGGACCTGCACATCGCCCAGAGCATCTTCGTATTCAAGGAGCGCGGCTCCAAACTCATGCTCACCTTCGACGTGCTCAACTTTGCCAACATGCTCAACAAGAAGTGGGGCGCCAGTTGGGGCAATGTCTACAACGTGACCCCGCTCAACATCACGGGCCTGCAGAAGGTCACCGAGGGCGCCTATGCGGCACGCTACACCTGGAACGGCTACACCGAGCCCAGCAAAGCCAACATCTCCAGCCGCTGGCACGCACAAATTGGCGTGAAACTCATCTTCTAAGTCTGTCACGCACATATCTCTACACCAATCCCCTCGCGACGTTTGTGGTCGCGAGGGGATTGTTCGTTTCTGCCCTCAAACAGTGGAGACGAGATGGAACTGCCCGGAGTTATTCAATTATGAATTAGGAATTATGAATTTAACAACGAATTTCGCGGAGTTATTCAATTATGAATTATGAATGATGAATTGAACAACGAATTGCACGGAGTTATTCAATTATGAATGATGAATTATGAATGATGAATTAAACAACGACTTGCTCGGATTCCTTGCTGGCATGGGCGAGTGATGCCCTTGAATGACTTTTGTTTATTTTTTTTCTTAAAAAACAGGTGTTTTTTTGCTTTGAATAACAAAAAAGCACTACTTTTGTCGCGACACTTTATGTCGAAGTCTCATTGGGGGTGCGTAACGGGACCAGCCACCTGCCGAGACTTGTGAATTAACAGTTAGGCCCCGCTAACAACCTATCGCATGAAACGATTTCACCTTATTGCAATGGCGCTTGTCTTTTTAGGACTTACGATGACGAGTTGCAGCGACAAGCCCGTGTTGCCCACGCAGTTGCCGCCCGACATTCAAGCGTTTGTCAAGCAGCACTTCCCCACGCAAAACATCGCATTTGCCAACAAGGACCTCACCATCACCGGCTGGGAGTATGACGTGGTGCTTGCCGACGGCACACAGATTGACTTCGACACCTCCCACCAGTGGGATCAGATAGATTGCAAACTGGCCGCTGTTCCTGCCACACTGGTGCCGGCACCGATAGCCACCAGCGTGCAAGCCAACTTCCAGGGCGTGCCCATCGTGAAAATCGATAAGACGTGGAACGGCTATGAGGTAGAACTTGCCAACGATATTGAACTCCATTTCAACGAGGCGGGAGCACTCACCCAGTTGGATGATTAAACCAATGGGGGTCGAATCGTCTAAAAGAAGAACAATCATTATTTATTTATTTTTTTAGTAATCAATTATATTTGACAATGAAAAGCGTAAAATCAATTCTTGTGTTGTTGGTTATGGTGGCTTTTAGTTTCACTGCAAAGGCCGACTACGACCAGGTGATTACTTACAACCAACTCCCCGCTGTGGCTCAGACCATGCTCAAGACCTATTTTGCCGACAGGGTTCCCCTTGTGGTGACTATGGACTGGGACGACTATACCGTTCGCTATGAGAGTGGTGAGAAAGTGGAGTTTGACAAGCAAGGTAACTGGAAGGATATCGACTGCCGTTCCTCGCACGTGCCCAGCGAACTCATCCCCGAGCAAATCAAGGCTGCCGTGCGCTCGACGTTCCCCGCTGCCATCATCTTGAAGTTGGACCGCAATCGTCGCGGCTACGAGGTGAAACTCAACAATGGCATGGAGATTGAGTTCAACCGTTCTTTCCAGGTGATTGACATGGACGACTAATCATCGCGGTCATCACCCATGTAACGACAAGAAAACACTAACAATCCCCTCGCGACCACGAGCGTTGCGAGGGGATTGATGTATATATATAGGCGCGACGACAGTGTAGGTACATGCGTTTTGCAGTGTCGGTAATATTTCGCCCGGAGGGCGAATCGTTACCACCCCCAGTGAAATTGACCTGCTCGCACAGGGCTCGCACGGCCAATTTTACTGGGGGTTACTCAGCGGGCGCCCTCCGGGCGCGACGGCGATAATCCACCCCAAACTGTAGGGACGTGCCGTGGCACGTCCGGAACCGCTCGACGCTGCGAAATCACCTCGCAATGAGGACGTTATCACGGACGCCACATGTGGCGTCCCTACACTATACAGCGTAATCCTCACTGCAAACTGTAGGGACGTGCCGTGGCACGTCCGGAACCGCCAGATGCCGCGATGTCGCTGGGAAGCCCGTTAGGGCTGGGCAGAATTTAGGCAGGGGTGGAGCGGTAGCGCAACCACAACAACGACCGCCATGGCGTTTCACCATAGCGGTCGCGTTGATTAACCAGAAAGTGAGGCAGAGGAAATTACTTTGCCGTTTCCTTGCCCTCGCTCTCGTCGAAGGAGGTAGGCATCATGACCACTTCCACCTTGTTGCCGGCCTTGCGCACGACGTTGCGCACGAAGTCGCTCAGGTCTTGCGTCGAGATGCCATTCACAATGTCCTTGTAGCCGTTGACGATGTCGATGTTGTACGACACATAGTCGGAGAGGGCGCCCACCCAGTAATTGTTCTCCTTGACATTGGTGTCGTAGTCCTTGATCATCACGCTCTTGATGTCCTGCAGCGTGGCGGCATCGATGGTCGATGCTGCAGCGTCAAACTCCTGCTGCATGATAGCCAGGGCAGTCTCGGCCATAGCGGGCTTCATGGGGCACACGCCGAAGATTTGCGTGAACACCTTGTCGCCAACGCGCTGCTGGCCACCGCGGGCGCTGGCCGAATAGGCTGCACCAGCATCCTCGCGAATCTTTTGCAGATACACCTTGTCGAGCACCTGACCGACCATGTTAGCCTTCACATCGGCAGCCACCGAGTACGGCTCAGTGGTGCTGTACCAGTACATGCGTGCGATGGCCTTGGGAGTCTCCATGTCGCGGGTGAAGTGGTTGGTAACCACGCCCACGGGACGCTCGGCCACGTTGCGATAGTTCTCGCGCTTCTTGCTGGCGGGCAAGGTGGCGATGTACTGGCAAATGTGCTTGCGGATGGTGTCGTTGTCAAACGAGCCCACGAAGTAGAAGGTGAAGTCGGCGGCATTGGCGGTGCGCTCCTTGGCGATTTGCAGCACGCGGTCGATGTTCACCTTGTCGAGAGCCTCCACATTGAACGGCTGGTCGCGCCAATTGTGGTTGCCCAGGGTGTAGTTGAGCGAGTCGCTGAACACGGCCTCGGGTTTCAGGCTCTTGTTCTTGAGCACGTTGCCAAGCAGCGTCATCAAGTTGCCGGTGGCCTTCTCGTCCTTGCGCACGTCGGTCATGAGCAGGTGGGTGAGTTGGAACATGGTCTCGAGGTCCTTGATGGAACTCTCGCCGCTCAAGCGCTCATAACTGGTGCTCAGGCTCAGGCTTGCGCTGGCCTGCTTGCCGGCAAGGGCTTTCTCGAGTTCGGTGTTGTCAAACTCGCCCAGACCGCTGGTTGCCAGCACGGCGTCGAAGAGTTCGGTGTTGGCCCAATCCTTCTCGTCATAGAGCGAACTGCCACCCTTAGAGTCGGCAAACATCTTAATCTCGTCGGCCTTGAAGTCGGTTTGCTTGAGAATCACCTTCACGCCATTGCTCAGGGTGAGTTCGGTGAAGCCCAGCACATTGTTCTTAGTCTCCTTGACAATCTTGCCCGGCTTGGGAAGTTTGGCGATAAGCGGTTCGTTCTTCACGTTGTCCACATAAGCCTCGATGGGAGTAGCGGCGGCAGTAGCGATAGCGCCCTTGAGCCCCTCCACAGTGGGATAGACGGCACCTTCCTTCTCCTGGTTCATGTTGAGCACCACGAGATTCTTCTCGCCCTCGCTAATGAACTCGGGGAGAAGTTGGTTGATGATATCCACGGGAACCATGGGGGTGATTTGCTTCATGATTTCATACTCCTGCTCCACGCTGGCGATGGGCTCGTTCTCGAGATAATTGGAGGCAAAGGCGCGTCCATAGGACTCGTTGCTCACCTTGTCGCGGTTGTTGTAGGCATCCTCCAGACGGCTCATGTAGTCGTTGCGTGCGCGGTCATACTCCGTTGCGGTGAAGCCGAACTTGGCAGCGCGGTGAGCCTCGACGAGCATAGCCTGCACAGCCTGCTCGGTCATGCCTTCCTTGGGAAGAGCATAGAACGTGAAGGCGCCCATGTTGTTAGAGAGCAGGTAGTTGCCGTCGCCGCCACCAGCCTGGATGAACGGGCAGTCGGCATCCTGAGCCTTCTCTTTGAGACGCTGGTTAAGCATGTCGGCCACCATGTCGGTCATGTAGTCATACATCATGTACATCATGTCGCTCTTCATCTCGCGGGGGAAGGCTTCATGCTTGAACATGACCATGGCGATGCTGTATTGTTGCTCCTTGTCCTGGTCGACCACGACGATAGCCTGCTCGTTGTCGGGCACGGGCTCATCGACCACCTTGGGTGCATTGGGGTCAACGGGGATTCCTTCAAACAACTCCTTAATCTTGGCCTCGGTGTGGTCCACGTCGATGTCGCCCACCACGATGATGGCCTGGTTGTCGGGGCGATACCACTTGTGGTAGTAGTCGCGCAGTTCCTGATACTTGAAGCCATCGACCACGCTCATCAGACCGATGGGCATGCGGCGGCCATACTTGGAACCCGGATACAGGGTTTCGAGATTGCGCTCGTAAATGCGCTGTGTGGCCGAGCGGCGCAGGCGCCACTCCTCATGAATCACGCCACGCTCCTTGTCAATCTCCTTGTCCTCGAGCAACAGGCCGTTGCTCCAGTCCTTGAGGATGAGCAAGCACGAGTCGAGCGCGCCCTGACGTGTGCTGGGCACGTCGTTGATGTTGTACACCGTCTGGTCGATGCTGGTGTAAGCGTTCAGGTCACGACCAAACTCCACACCCAGCGTGCGGGTGAAGTCAATCACGCCGTTGCCAGGATAGTGGTCCGAGCCATTGAACGCCATGTGCTCCAAGAAATGCGCCAAACCACGCTGGCTCTCCTCTTCCTGGAGGGAACCCACGCGCTGAGCAATGTAGAAGTTCACACGGTGTTCAGGATAATTGTTGTGACGCACATAGTAAGTAAGACCGTTGGTCAACTTGCCGGTGCGCACCTCGGGGTCAACCGGAATGGGACCCATGTTTTGAGCAACAGCCGTGAAGCCTGTGAGGGCCACCACTGCTGCGCACAAGAGATGTTTCACATTTAATTTCATGTGTAGCACGTTTAAATAATGAATATTGATAAAATATCTCTGAATGTTTATCATCTGTATTGAATTGCAAAGATAGTAAGAAGTTGCCATGTGGCACGCATGAAACGCCAAAAAAAAGCCACCATGCCGTTCTTTTTACTGCCCATTAGACGCATTTAGTCATGCAAAAATAGCACCAAAAGCGCGCCAAAAGTCGCGATTTAATGTTATTTAACACATCGGCCTAAACACGATGCCACCGCACGCGACTATTGCGAACCACCTGGCCGCAGCGGCAAAAAAACGGGTAAGGGGTTGACAAACGGTTTTTGAGGTTGTAACTTTGCAGCCACATTATCGTTTTTTACACAAGGTAATTTAGACCTATGGCTAAACAAGAAAAAAAGGCTGCCGCACCGCGCGAAAAAGAAATAATTGACTTCGCGCTGGGCAAACTCAATTTCATTTTAATGGGCTGCTGCTTGGCGCTCATCGTGATAGGCTTTGCGCTGATGACCGGCAGTGCCAACGATGACCCCACGCGCTTCAACGATGCCATCTTCGAGAGCCGGCGCACAGTGGTGGGACCCGCCATCGCACTGCTCGGATTTGTGCTCATGGCACCGGCCATTATCATTCGCAAGAAAAATCGCAACGACAAATAAATGGATTGGTTACAGGCTATCATCATCGCCATCGTTGAGGGACTCACGGAATTCTTGCCGGTGTCGTCGACGGGGCACATGATTATCACCGAGAACATGCTGGGCGTGGACATCAGCGACAAGTTTGTGAACGCCTTCACCGTGATTATCCAGTTTGGCGCCATCTTGTCGGTGGTGTGGCTCTACTGGGAGCGCTTCTTCAGGCTGGGCACCGTGGAGGAGGGCGTGACCGGCTGGCGCGCCTGGCTGCAAAAGTATGACTTCTACTGGAAACTGCTCGTGGCCTTTGTGCCTGCGGCCATCATAGGCCTGGCGCTGGGCGACTTCATCGAGTCGCTCATGGGCAACGTGTGGGTGGTGGCCGCCATGCTGGTGGGCGTGGGCGTGCTGCTGCTATTCGTGGACCGATGGTTCGACCGCAAAGAGGACAAACCGCTCACCGAGCGCCGGGCGTTCACCATAGGCTTGTTCCAGTGCATCGCCATGATTCCGGGCACCTCGCGCTCGTTTGCCACCATCGCCGGCGGCATGCAGCAAGGGCTCACGCGCAAGACGGCGGCCGAGTTCTCGTTTTTCCTCGCCGTGCCCACCATGGCGGCGGCGACGGGCTACGAACTGCTCAAGATGCTGCTCAAGCCCGAGTATCGACAAGTCCTCGCCGACAACATCGGCATCCTGTTGCTGGGATGCGTGGTGGCATTTATCGTGGCTGTGCTCGCCATCAAGTTTTTCATCTCATTTCTCACGAAATATGGCTTCAAGGCGTTCGGGTGGTACCGCATCGCCGTGGGCGGACTCATCTTGGTGCTCCTGCTCACAGGCCACACTCTTCAAATGGTTGACTGACCATGCTTAATCCCATCGAGGGCGAAATATTCTACGTCGACAAGCCGTTGGGCGACACCTCGTTCACCGTGGTGAAGCGCGTGCGCGGCGTGCTGCGCAAGCATCTGCATGTGAAACACCTCAAGGTGGGACATGCAGGCACGCTCGACCCGCTCGCCACTGGCGTGCTCATCGTGTGCACCGGGCATCAAACCAAGCGCATCGACGAACTGCAGGCGGGCATCAAGGAATATGTGGCCCACCTGCGCCTGGGCGCCACCACACCGTCGTTCGACCTCGAGACGCAAGTCGACGCCACCTATCCCTGGGAGCACATCACGCGCGAGCAGGTGGAGCGGGTGCTGCAGGAGCAGTTCACCGGCGCCATCGAGCAAGTGCCGCCGGCATTCTCGGCCTGCAAGGTCGACGGCAAGCCGGCCTACAAACTGGCGCGCAAGGGGCATGACGTGGCCATCAAAGCCAAGCAACTCGTCATCGACGACATCGAACTGCTGCAATGCGGCCTTCCCGCCGAACCCACGCTGGTCATCAAGGTGGTGTGCAGCAAGGGCACCTACATCCGCGCCTTGGCACGCGACATCGGGATGGCGCTGAATAGCGGAGCACACCTCACCGCACTGCGACGCACACGCATCAACGACGTGACGGTGGACCGCTGCGAGACCATGGACACCCTCATCGCACGACTCGAGGAAGAAGACTACGTGAGCCCCGACCAGGCCGAACAAGAGCGGCTGGAACGCGAGCGACAAGAAAACAAGCGCCGCGCAGCGGCCATCAAAGCACGACGCAACAACACAAAGAATCAAACGACAACAACAAAATAGGCAATAATGAAACTATCGGAATTCGACACCAAGATGCCGCTCGACCTCATCGCCGAGCATCCTGCAAAAAACCGCGACGAGTCGCGGCTGCTGGTGCTGCACCGCCACGATGGCGAGATTGAGCACCGCGAGTTCAAGGACATTCTCGACTACTTCGGGCCACACGACCTGTTTGTGTTCAACGACACACAGGTGTTTCCCGCCAAACTCATGGGCAACAAGGAGAAAACGGGCGCACGCATCGAGGTGTTCTTGCTGCGCGAACTCAACCAGGAGCACCGCCTGTGGGACGTGCTGGTGGAGCCGGCACGAAAAATCCGCATCGGCAACAAACTCTACTTCGGTCTCGACGACTCGATGGTGGCCGAGGTCATCGACAACACCACCTCGCGCGGTCGCACGCTGCGCTTCCTCTACGACGGCCCGCACGACGAGTTCAAGGCCGCTCTGTTTGCATTAGGCAGCACACCGCTCCCCTACTACATCAAGCGTGAGAGCGAAGAGGACGACGTGGAGCGCTACCAGACCATCTTCGCCCGCAAAGAGGGCGCCGTGGTGGCACCGGCCGCCGGACTGCACTTCAGCCGCGAACTCATGCGACGCATGGAAATTCGCGACATCGAGAGCGACTTCCTCACCCTGCACATCGGGCTGGGATGCTTCCGCGAAATCGATGTGGAAGACCTCACCAAGCACCGCATGGACAGCGAGCAGATGGAAATTACCCCCGAACTGGTGCAGCACGTCAACAGCACACGCGACGCCGGTGGCAAGATTTGCGCCATTGGCACCTCCACACTGCGCGCACTCGAGACCTGCGTGGGCATGAACGGGCACATCAAGAGTTATAGCGGATGGACCAACAAGTTCATCTTCCCACCCTACGAGTGCACCACCGCCCATGCCATGGTGTCGAACCTGCACCTGCCTTACTCGGTGATGCTCATGCTCACCGCATCGTTTGGCGGCTACGAGAAGGTGATGAAGGCCTACCAGGTAGCCATCGAAGAGAAATACCGCTTCGGCGTCTATGGCGACGCCATGCTCATCGTGGACTAAACACCACCTCCCGCAACAAGCCACAACCAACGACAATGGGCGCGCAACACGGCACGCCCATTGTCGTTTTTAGTTCCCACCTCACCACCAGCAGTCACACCCCCAACTCCAAGGCCCATTCATAAACGGGCTGAACTTTCATCTTAAAGCCGGAGTGTTCTATCTCACCGCTTTCATGATCGGTAAGCAACAGCAGGTCTTGACATTTCGTTTGTTTTGCTGCGAGCACAAGACCATTCACCTCACGGCGGCGTGTTTTCTCAGCCGAGATGTCATAAGAAACCTGTATGGCTTGTATCACCTGATTACCTTTGCACACCACGAAATCACACTCCCCAGTGCGATTGCTCATATAATAAACATCCATACCAGACAATTTACACATTCTGTGAAGATGTATCGCAACAATCGTTTCAAGCCGATGCCCAAGGTTCTCTCCAGCAAAAGCATTATCGCGCTGATCCATCATGGCAACATCCACAGTATAAACTTTTTCCTGGATAGCCCGCAGTTTGCTCTTCACAGAGTATTTTTGTATGCCAATGAGCAAATACGCCTCTTTAAGGTACTTCACATAGTTTTTTGCCGTATGCTCCGACTTAAAACCGAAGCGATGAGCGAGATCAGTTGCCACAACGATGGCCGGAGAAACGTTCATCAAATGATGAGCCAATTGCTCAAAGGAGGCTTTGTAACTGATGTTGTATCTTTGCTCTATATCACGTTTTAGAATGTTCTCAACAAGATTCTTGACATAACTTTCGTTGTCCTCTATTGCCAGCATTTCAGGAAATCCACCTTGTTTTAAATAAACATCGAAAGCAGCCCGTCGGAAAGCCTCTTCTTTTGTCGTCCTTTTATTAGTATTCACCCCTTTCATCACACAGAACTCCCTGAAAGAGAAAGGATATAACGCTATTTCCTTACTTCGCCCAGAGAGGTGTGTGGCAAGTTCACCGCTCAACAATTTGGCATTGCTGCCAGTGATGACGACGTGCATCTTCTTTCTTAACATCCTATTCACAAACAGAGGCCACCCCACCACATTCTGGATCTCATCGAGAAAAAGACACCGAAAGTCGCCATATATCTTATATAGAACCTCCAGCACATCATTCAGTTGTTCGGATGTGAGTGCCGCCAACCGCTCATCATCAAAATCAGCGTAGGCATATTTCAAGCCTTTGGCCTGTAACACCTGATAGCAGAGAGTGGACTTGCCACTGCGCCGAACTCCCACAACCACTTGTGCCTGAGTACTATTGAGGTCGACAGATTTTTCTTCGGCACGATGGCACAATGCCTCCAAAGCCCTATCGGCTATTTCCTCTTGTTGGTCGGAGAAAATAAACTCTAATGTCCTTTTGTCTATCATTGCTCAAAAATTTTCGGTAAAGTTACGAAGATTTTATGTAAAATGCGATATTTTACACAAAAATCGCATCCCCGAATGCGATATTTTACATAAAATGCACCATCACGAATGCGATATTTTACATAAAATAACCCATCACGAATGCGATATTTTACATAAAATGACCCATCGCGAATGCGATATTTTACATAAATGCCCACTCCAGTTCATTTTTTCTCCGATGCCAGCACTGTTCCCGACTCGTTGGCGCGAATGTGTCGCAGACGCAATTTTGAGCAGAATGTGCCATACAATTTAGCCAACAAGGCTGATTCAAAACAACGGTTTTACAAGTGCCCACTAATAATTTGGACAGTATTGACGAACAAAAATGAAAAAGTTGATAAAAAGATGGGCAAAAAGTTGCGCATATCGCCGATTTTTTAGTAATTTGGTGGCGGTTAAATCATTATGTTCTAATCACGGTATGCACTGCTCGCACGCAAATATTGCCAAAATTCTTGACGACAGCAAGAGTTTTTCAATCAATCTCGTGAATGAGTGCCTTTACTGCCGCATGACACTTGAATACAATTATTAACAGCCCCCTTGGGTAGAATCGAGTGTGCGCTCGCTTTATTTCGCCCAAGGGGTCACATCAAACTATTATACGGCTATGATCAAGAAATTTCACAAACTCTTGCTGCTGGTGGCCATGGCGACTATCGGCATGGCGGCCGGCGCCAAGTCGCTGGCCCCGGCGGTCACCAACATCACCCTCTGTGGCACCGACGCCTACGGGAACAACGTGACGGAAGATTTCGTCAAAGGCAGCGACGACGTGTGGCGGCTCAACAACTACACGGTTGACGGCGGCACGGAATTCCAACTGAAGATGCACATCAACTTCAATGGCGATGAATATGACGAGTGGTATGGTTGCCCCAACGATGGCGAGCCATTGCTCAAAAGCGCGACACCAGGCACGATTGTGGAATGCGACATCGACCGAAACATCAAGAATTTCCGCATCGGTCACACTGGTTCGTTCACTTTCACCATGACTTATGACGACATTGACATGCTTCAGTTCCGCTTCGAAGGCACTTTTGAGGAAGCCCGCTTCCTCACGGGCGACTTCAACAACTGGGGCGAAACTCAGTTCACGGCATGGGTGGGCGAATTCACACTCGACATTGACTCGGAACTTGAAGGCAAGACCATGAGCGGCCAGTTCCTGATTGTGGACGAGAACTATAACTACTATGGTGCCGCCACCGACATGGATTACTACACAATTGCCGAGGACAATCCCACCGTGAACCTCGTTAGCGACGCCCAGGACAAGAAAAACCTGTGTCTGGCAAACGAGGGCAGTTACTCTTTCGTCGTTACCGACGACAACGTGCTCACCGTGAGCAACTGGCCCGTGGAAGTGGTTACTGCGAGCCTCGTGGGCTCTACCAAGCATGGCTGGGACATGAGCAACGCCACCGTCATCCCACTCACGCAAGACGACAACACGGGCTACTACACCGCGGCCAACACGCCCATTCCCGCCGGTTTCAACTGCCAGGTCCTCAAGCATAGCAGCCTGAGTAGCGTCGATGACGTGTGGTACGGCGGCACGACGGGCACTGGCAACATTGATATTCCCGACGGCGGCGGCGACTACGACTTGATGACCATGTTGGGCGACGACTTCACGTTCACCGACAATGGCAAGTTCACCATCTCGGTGGCGCCCGACTTCAGCGAGGCGAAAATCTACGGCATCTATACACCGGCTACCGAATACTTCCTGATTGGCGACTTCAACAATTGGGACCGCGACAGTAAGGTGCCATTCACCAACCAGGACGGCGTTTCTACGCTCACCCACACGTTCAGCGGCGAGTTCCTCATCATGGACGAATATGGCAACGAGTTGGGCGGCGCCACCGACGAGGAGCACTGGTGGCTGCATGAGGACCGACCCAGCGTGATGCTCTTTACGGAACTGCAAGCCGCAAACAAGAAGCACCTCTACGTCAAGGATGAGAGCAACTACACGCTCACCATTGCCAACGGCGAACTCACCGTGAGCGGATGGCCCGTCGAGACCATCACCGCATGGCTCATCGGTGACACCGACGAACCATGGGAGGGCGGCGAACTCAACTTCAAACTCACGAAGGACGAGGCCACGGGCAACTACGTCCTCGGCGAGACCAGCATTCCCGGCGGCTAT
>CACWKM010000055.1 GCA_902761475.1 uncultured Bacteroidales bacterium | reverse complement strand
CTCGTTGTGGACCAAGGTGATTGCCGATGATGCCCAACAGATACGCCAAGCCATTGATGAGGCCTTGTCACAATGCGACCTCGTGCTCATGACTGGTGGGTTGGGCCCCACCAAGGACGACATCACCAAGCCCACGCTGTGCGACTACTTCGGCGGAACGCTGGTGTTTGATGGCGCAACAGCCCAAAATGTGGAGAAAGTGGTTGCCGCTCGGCATCTCAAGTTGAATGACTACACACGGGCGCAGGCCATGGTGCCGTCGTCATGCCGCATCATTCAAAATCAGGTGGGCACAGCGCCCATCATGTGGTTTCAACATGGCGAGAAAGTGTTGGTGTCGATGCCTGGAGTGCCACACGAGATGTGCACCATGATGGAGCGCGAAATAATGCCTCAACTCATGCGGCATTTTCATAGTCAAGACCACATCGGTTATCGCACTTTTGTGGTTACGGGCATCATCGAGTCTCTGCTGGCCATGAAACTCGATGGCTATGAGCGCGAGATGCCTCAAGGCTTTCATTTGGCCTATCTGCCGCAGCCAGGAATCATCAGGTTGCGACTTACTGGCAGCGCATCGAGCGAAACGCAACTGAACAACACGATGGATGCGCTCTCCCAACGGTTGCACAACGAGGTGGGGGAGTACATCATTGCCGATGGCGACAAACCGCTTGCTTGCATCGTGGGCGAGCGGCTGCGCGAGAAGAACCTCACGATGGCTACAGCCGAGAGTTGCACTGGCGGCAATATCGCCCACGAAATCACACGCATAGCGGGCAGCAGCGACTATTTTGTGGGCAGTGTGGTGAGTTATGCCAACCACGTCAAGGAACAAGTGTTGCAAGTGTCGCCCGAAGATTTAAGGGCACATGGTGCGGTGAGCGAACCTGTGGTGCGTCAGATGGCGCAAGGCGTGTGCCAAGCACTTGGGGCTAATTGCGCAGTGGCCACATCGGGGATTGCCGGACCCGGAGGGGGAACAAAGGATAAGCCGGTCGGCACAGTATGGATGGCGGCAAAATGCGATGACAAACTCGTCACCGCCTGTAAACAGTTCCCCGGCGACCGCAATCGTGTGATTGAACGTGCCACCAACGAGGCGCTGTTGCTGTTGCTTCAGTTGTTAGGCTGACGATGACGTGCTATTACGACGACGAGCACTTTGGTCGTGTGATGGTCACTTTGCGCAAAGGCATGACCTCCTTTCGGGCCATTTGGAAGCAAGGCGTGCTACACGTGAGCGCGCCGCCCTTCTACAATGCCACAATACTCAAGGAAATGCTGGCCGCACATCGCGACCAGATTGATGCACTCAAGTCAAAGGAGAAAGTGGTGCGGTATGAAGTGGGGCAAGTGATACCAGGATTTCATTGCACCATTAAGATTGGAACCCAAAACAAAGTGCGGGGAAAAATACTATATAAGACGCAATGCGAAAACGGGGAGCATCACATGTACATCAACGTGTTTGACAATGGCCAGACGCCCATTGTGATACATCCCACGATTGTTTCCAAGATTATTTCAGTTTTGCTTCACGATGCGGCCCCAATTGTTTTGATACCCTTTGCACAGCAAGTGGCAAAAGAAGTCGGCGTGGAGCCTGCCGAGTTTGAAATCGGACGTGAAATGAAAAAGTTGGGGCACTGCACACGACGTGGAATTGTGCAACTATCGCACAACCTCATGCTGTTGCCCGAGCACCTCGTGAGATACATCATTCTGCATGAGTATGCTCACCTCACACACCTGGACCACTCGCCGGCATTCCATGCGTTGGTTAACCAGTACACTGGCGGCAAAGAAAAAGAATTAGAAAAAGAGTTGAAACAGTTTGTGTGGCCCATCATCAAATAGCCATTGACTGAATGGGCCATACAAAAGTGCTGCCCCCTCACTTTTTGGTGTGAAGGGGCAGCCTTTGGTTAAGGATAGGGCGAAGTTTACTGCTCGTCGCTCAAGTCCACTGCTTGATAGAACTTCTTGCCAGTGGGCAGGATGCCAGTGATGAGCATCACCTTGTCCTCGTCCTGAGAGCGCATAATCTTGTTGTAAATCTCCTCGACATCGCTCTGGTCGTTAACCGGAGTGCCGTTGATGCTGGTGATGATGTAGCCATCCTTGATGCCAGCCGCCTTGAACTTGCCAGCCTTCACGCCAACCACCTTGATGCCTTTGCTGATGGCATGTTGCTCTTTCTCGGCTTCGGTAAGTTCCATGAAAGCGCAGCCCAGCGAGGTGAAATCACTGCTCTTGGTCACACTGGTGGTGCCTTGGTTGTTCTTGAAGGTGACAGTGGTCGTCTTAAGTTTGTTGTCGCGGTAATACTCCACTTGTGCCTTGTCGCCGGGACGCAATTTGTTCATTTGTTCCTGCATCTCGCCGCTGTTCTTCACGCTGGCACCATTGAGTTTCACAATCACGTCGCCCTCTTGCAGACCTGCCTCCTTGGCAGCACTGCGGTCGTTCACCTTGGCAACGAAGATACCATCGTTGGTGGCAGTAATCTTCTCCTCTTTTGCCATGTCGGCGGTGAGTTCCTTGTAGGAGATGCCAAGCACTGCGCGTTGCACGGTGCCAAACTCCTTGATGTCGGTAATCACCTTCTTCACCGTGTTGCTGGGAACGGCAAACGAGCATCCCGAATAATTGCCGGTTTGCGAGTAAATCATGGTGTTAATACCGATGAGTTGGCCAGCAGTGTTCACGAGTGCGCCGCCGCTGTTGCCTGGGTTCACCGCAGCATCGTGCTGGATGAAGGCCTTGATGCCATTGCTGCTGCTTTCGTTCAAGCCACGTGCCTTGGCACTGATGATGCCGGCGGTCACTGTGCTATTGAAGCCAAAGGGGTTACCCACGGCAAGTGCCCATTCGCCCACCTTCACATCGTCGCTGTTGCCAAAACTCACAGGTTTCAGCCCCTTGGCCGAAATCTTGATGAGCGCGATGTCGGTGGTTTCGTCGGTACCCACCACTGTGGCGTTAAATTGGCGGTTGTCGTTGAGGGTCACTTCAAGTTTCTCGGCACCGTCAATCACATGGTTGTTGGTGACAATGTAACCATCTTCGCTTATGATGACACCCGAGCCCATGCCCTTAGCCTGCGGCTTGCTCTCGCTCTTGGGCTGGGCCTGCTGGCGACGGCGTTGCTGACCGCCAAAGCCGGGGCCAAAGAAAAATTCAAATGGATCCCATTCTTCACCGCCCCACATTTGTTGTTGTGGGGTAGCGTAACTCTTAATGCTCACCACCGAGTTGATGGTGTGCTCGGCTGCGACCGTGAAGTCGGTATTGGCGTCGAAGCGGCCTGCGGTGTGAACAAAGTTCTTTTGCTCCACTTGCTCGGTTTGTTTCGATGGAATGAAGACATCGCCCTCATGCACGTTGACCGACTGAAAAGCCGAGGTGGCCATGAGCGTTGTGGCCGAACCAATAATCGATGCGCCTACTAGCAGCAATCCAAATTTTGTGTTCTTGTTCATAATAGTCCTCAATTTGTTAAATTATGATGTGATTTTAATTATTCAATCGTTAAAATTAACTTTTGCAAAACTCGTGCCAAAAGTACATAATAATTTCGCAAAGTCAATAGTCGAGCAATCATTTTTAAACTAAATTAAGAGCCATCATGCCAGTTTTTAATTTGTTTAACCGCTTGCTGTGCGCCAAAGCAAAAATGCAAATAAATTTGCGTGTGCGCCGCCGTTGCAGTAACTTTGCAGCATCATTCAATCAAAAGCAGTATGACGGCTTGTCGCTCGTGTGCCTTTTTGGCAGCGAGAGGAAAGTCCGGGCAACACAGAGCATCACATTTGTTAACGGCAAACTGCGGGCGACCGTAGGGTTAAGGTGACAGAAAACAACCGCTCGTCATCGAACGAGCAAGGGTGAAAAGGCGGGGTAAGAGCCCACCGGGCGTGCTGGTGACAGCGCGTGCCGCACTACCTGTGAGTTGCAAGGCCAAGTATACTGGCATCTAAGGGCTGCTCGTCCATTGTCAGGGGGTAGGCCGCTATATCGGCACAGCAATGTGTCGGACAGATAAATGACAGGCGGCGAGGTGTACGCCGAGAAGGAACGCATCACGTCACAGAACCCGGCTTATAGTCATACTGCTTTTTTTATTTATATGTGTCACCTCAATGAATTACCAACAAGCCATCAATTTCCTTTATGGCCAGCATCCAGCCTTTGAACGCGAGGGCGCGGGTGCCTATAAGCCTGGATTAGATACCAGCAGGCGCTTGGCAGCACTCTTTGGCGACCCGCAACAGAACTATGCCATCATCCATGTGGCAGGCACCAATGGCAAAGGGTCGGTTTCGCACATGCTTGCCGCTATGCTGCAAAGCGCCGGCTATCGGGTAGGGCTGTTCACCTCACCGCATCTGGTCGACTTTTGTGAGCGCATCAAGGTGAATGGTGTCATGATTTCGCATCGTGACGTGGCCGATTGGGTGGAAGCATATCAAGCGCTCCATTTCCCAGGCGACCCATCGTTCTTTGAGTTGACCAGCACCATGGCACTCGCGCATTTTGCGCGCGAGAAGGTCGACGTCGCAGTGGTGGAGGTGGGACTTGGCGGGCGACTCGACAGCACAAACATTGTCACGCCGGTGCTAAGCGTCATCACCAACATCTCGCTTGACCACACCGACCTGTTAGGCTCCACACTTGGGGAAATAGCCGCCGAGAAGGCTGGCATCATCAAGCACGGTGTGCCCGTGGTGCTGGGCGAAGGCCAAGAGGCCGAGTCGCGATGCGTGATAGAAAGCAAAGCAATGGCCATGCAGGCGCCTCTTGTGATAGCCTCTGATGACCCAATGGTGGCTCGCGCTTATCGTCACAATGGTGAACTCTATGTGGACACGCGTAACGATGGCACAGCAATTCATTGCGCGCTGGTTGGCGACTATCAGGTGGCAAACGTGAACACCGTGCTTGCCGCCGCACAAGTGTTGCGACAATTGGGCTATCGCCTTGACGTGGCACAGGGACTGGAGCATGTGGTGGTACTCACGGGCCTCATGGGGCGATGGATGCGACTGCAGGATAATCCACTTGTGGTGTGCGACTCGGCTCACAATGTGGCAGGCATGGAATATGCCATGCGCCAACTTTCCAGCACCCCGGCGACACACGTCCACATGGTGGTGGGCTTCATGGCCGACAAAGACGTGACCTCGATGCTGAGCCTCATGCCCGAGAATGCCACCTATTACTTCACGCAAGTGTCGTCGCCACGTGCACTTAAGTCAACCGAATTGCGCAAACGGGCAGCAGCGCTCAACCGCCACGGACGCGGCTATTCCACCGTTGAGAAAGCCGTCAAAGCCGCACTGGCGGCAGCCACGCCAGCCGATATGGTTTATGTGGGAGGAAGCATGTATGTCCTTGCCGATTTCCTCGCCAAGTGGCCTTACTGAACCAGAATCTTTTGTCCATTTACAAGGTAGATGCCTGGCATAATGCCGTCGATGATTGAGCGCCCTTGTGGTGCTTGATGGCGTTTCGTCACTCGTCCCATGAGGTCAACGACAGTGATATCTACTTGTTCTGGCGAGTTGATAATGATGCGTCCTTGACCGCCCACGATGTACAGCGCGGATTGCGACAGGTCGTCGATGCCAGTGACAAGTCGTTCCATTTCAATGTCAACCACATGATTGTCGGCGTCGATATGCATCTGCCTCTGCTGGGTCTTGTAACCCGGTTTGGAGGCAGTGACCATATAGGTGCCCGGCAGGACATCGAGCGTATAGGTGCCATCGAGCAGGGTGGTGGTCATGAAACTGTCACCCTCGTCGCCATCAAAATAGATACTTACCTCGGCGATGGGCTCGCCAGCCGAATGACGCGAGATGTAATGCGCATTGCCCACCTCACACACGGTGCCTGTGACTGTCACTTCGTGAGTGACAAGTCGCTTGGTCACGGTGAGGGAACTGCGCGCTGGCGTCGTCGACTGGTTGTCGGTGGTGGGAATGGAATACACACCCAGATTACTGCCCGCCACTAAGAGGTTGCCGCCCCAGTCAAATGCCATCTGATACACGCCGTAACTGTTGTGGCCGCCGCTGTTGAACGTGCTGTTATAGACATCGCGCGCATCGGGAGTGAACGATTGTATCCAAGTGAGTGCTGGCTTTGTCCTGTCGTCGCCCCAATCTATTGCATAGAATTGAAGTTCGCCTTGTTTATTGGCAATCACCAGCGTGTTGCCATCGTTGCTGAGTGCCATGCCTCCACCGGCGCATCCGTCCAGATTTTCGGCGGGTTGGCGATTAGGGCAATAGGTCCAGTAGTCGCTATGGTCGGGGGTGATGTAGCGCAAGGCAGGTTGGCTGGTGGTGTTTTGGTTGTTGCCCGTGCTCACCCACAAGCCACCATCGGGCATGGGCAGGGTGTTCACATTGACCAAAGCCCCCATCTTGGTATAACTGTTCACCGCCTGTGGCGCGGTGGTCCATGTCGAGGGCAAATTGCCCTGAGCGTCCATCATGCTTCCCAAGTCGTAGAGGTATACCTGTGCATCCATGTCTTCGAGCGACACATACATCTTTGTGTCGCCTCCACAGCCCACGATGCTCACGCTAGGTGCCGAACTGCCAGTGTTGACACCATCTAAGGTGAACAGGCCGTCGGAATTGCGCGTGCCAGCGAAGAACAACGAGAAGTCACCGTCGAGTTGGTCGGGATTGGCGATGTAGAGTCCAGCATGGTTGTCACCAAAGTCGGGAATGTAGATGCGCCCACGATAATCCACGGCGAGGCGGAAGTTGTTGTCCCACGCCATGTTCCCGGTGTAGGGCAGTGAATTGTCGCGCTGCCAGGTGGCATCGAAGCGATAGATGCCATTGTCGCGGTTGGCAGCACTGGTGCGCGAGGCATTGCGCGTGGCCATGTCGCTCACATAGATGGTGCCGAAGTGTTTGCTCTCGGGGCTGCGGTCCACAGCCACACTGGCACGGTGGAAAGCATAAGCGGCATCGCTGGCGGTGCCGTTCAGCCGCTTGATGGCGGTGATGGCACGGCCATGCACATTCACTGCCCACGTCATCGTCTGGTCAAACTCGCCTGGCAACTCGTCGTGCGAGAAGTGGAACGCGTTCTCGCCCTTGACCACGCCGTCCAGTTCGATGGTTCCCACCACATCGCCAGTAGCGGCATCGTTCAAGATGAGCGTGGCGGCTGTGGCATCGTTGTTACACTTGAAGGTGAAAGTGTAACCATCGTCTTGTGCGGCGACATTCAGGTCGTAGGCGAAGATGCCCACTTCTTCACCTATGGGCTGTGTGCCTACCCATCGTGAGAGACGATTGTCGCGCAGCAGATAGGCCGAGAGGCAGTCGCCGCTATCGTCGGCGGCAGTGAAAGCGGTCGAGTAGGGCGTGGCCGTGATATTCAGCGTTTCGCCAGTCTCGACTATCTCGCTATGGGCGATGCCGCCGCTCACGTCGTAGCACCACAAGCCGTTGCTTTGGTCCAATGTGATTGCCGGCTCAAAGAGCAGTGTGCGTCCCTTGTGGACCAAGATGCTCAGACCCACCGCAGCGGCTGCGTTACTCGTCATGCTGCCCATGTCTTTGAGGGCCTTGAGCGCGGTAGTGTTCACGCGCACCTCTTGTGGCGCAATGAGCGAGCCGTCGATGACAAACTGGTCCACGCGGCGCGGCGAAGCGTGAAGCATAAAGTCCTCGCCATAAACCGCTGCGCTTTGCGAGCCACGGTTGGAGGAATTGTCATAGTCGTAATTGGCAAAGTAGCGCACCATTTCGCCATTGCGCACCACATAATTCTGGAATCTGATTTGACGTGACGCACCGATTGTGGTAGCGCTTGTGATGAGTTGTCCCGAGGTGGAACTGCCGTTGTAGGCCATGGAGTGCCCCACATCGGCATTGTACCAATGGCCGCTCGAGAACTCGTTCAATGGCGAGGTGAACCACAGGGCTGGTTGGCCGGTGAGCGAGTTCCACTTATACACACGGAAGGTGCCGCGGTCGCCACTGCTCAACTGTGCTGCACTGCTTTGGTTTTCCTCTTGGTTGCAGGCCAGGAGACAGCCGTCGCTGGTCATGGCGATGTCGCTCACCGTGTACAGGTGTTGTCCTTCGTTGTTGTCGTCCTGCACGTTGACGATGCCGGTGAGGTCGATTTCGCGCTCTACTTGTTTGCTCGTGGGATTCACGAGCCAGATGTGTGGCGTGTGATAAGTATCACCTTCCACGGCGAGGATGAGGAGTTTGCCCTCGTGGGCGAGGACTCGCCGCACCGTGGTGCCCTCAAGTTCGGTGATGCTCCAGTCTTGATAGTCCAAACCGAGGTCGAGGGTGGCATCGCTAACAGCCACGTCGGTTGCTGTGCCTGCTGTCATGTAAAGTGCGGGATAGGTCGTCTCGTTGGCGGCAACGCTAAACGGCCCCTCACGCGTAATATTAGCAAATCCGTCGGCCTTGATGTCCAGGTAATAATCGCTGCCTGGCTCAAGATTCTCAAAATAAAAGATGCCGTTGTAGTTGTCGTCGGTGACATAGGAGCCCACAAAAACCTCGCCCTTGTAGAGTTTGACCATCGCACCGTTGATGGGGTAGTGGGCATCGATACTTGCTGGGGCATAGGCGTAGAGCGAGTGTTCCAGTGTGTTGTCGGCATCCTTCACGGTGCCCATGATGTAGCCTGTGCGCTCGGGAGTAAGATTCCAATAGTCGGCACAACCTCGCGCCAGTCGCACGCCCTCCTGCCCACAATAATCTTCATTGAGCGCACGATGGCGAGTGGGATGATAGGTGTGGAAGAAGCCCTCGTCGATGAACCCCGGCGAACCATGTTTGAGCACGCCGTAATATCCCGTATAGACTTGGCCATTGCTGCCAGTGCGCGACGAACTGCTGCCCATGAAATCAATGTCGGCGGCAAGATAGGGCTTCGTGCGCGAATAGGCGCTGGTCGAAATGCGGTCTATCTCGTCCATCCAGTGCGGTCCCCACAGTGCCGTGCCGATTGCCTTGCTGCCGGGCACATACTCGGTATTGTTCTTGCCGCGATACAGGAAGATGGGGAAATTTGACGTGGCACCCTCGGTGGCACCATTGGAATGAATCGAGATGAAGAAATCAATGTCGTTGGCGTCTACTTCCTCGCATATTTCAGTGAGGTTGCGGTTGTAATTGCCCGCATTGCTATGGTAGGTGATGCCATCGTAGGGATAGGGACCATTGTTCCAGCGCGACATCATGATATTCTCCTCATCTAGCCCCATCTTAATGAGTGTTTCGCGCATCTTGATGCCTTTCCACAAGTCGGTGTTCGACTCGTAGAACCCGCACGTGTCGGGGCGTCCCGTTGAGGTTGCTGGATGCGAGATGGTGGCGAAAGGACGGTCGTCGGGACCCCATCCGCCATGACCGGGATTGATGTAGATGCGCGGTTGGTCGTCACGAGCCTGAAGGCTTGCGCTGAACGCCAGCATGGTCAGCGCTGCCACGATGATATGTGTGGTGTGTTTCATCATTGCCTCCTTTCATTTGTCCAGTTGGATGAGAAACACCTCATCGTCAGGCGTGGTGAACACAATTCTTGCTGCTTTGGGAGCCACTTGCGGAAACATGGCAATTACATTGTCGGAGGTAAGGGTTTGTCTCATACCGTCCAGGGTCATGGCGACGATGCTCGAGGAAATCACCTCATGCCCGTCGTCCACATCGTTCATGCCCACCACGATGTCGTCGCTATACCATTGCGGCGCCCGCAGTGTGCCCAGACTCACCATCTCGGTGCCGTCAAGACGACAGGAAAACGCCCCCACGCCACACACATAGTAGAGTGCACGGGTGCCGTCGGGCGAGAGCGAGGGCCAGATGTAACTCTCCTGCATGCCATTGGGCGAGAACACGCTGGTCACCCCGTCGTGCGTGAGCATCAACTGGCGATTCTTGACCGACAACACTGGCTTGTCGCTCACTTCAATGGCGTTGCGGCTTGGAGCGCGCAATTGGCGAGGAGAGCCAGAATTGGCGAGGTCTATTTCGTTGATGGTGGTCATGCGCAAGTGGTTGTCATCGATTTGCTGCTTGCGATAGGCAATGCGGCTGCCGTCGGGACTGATAACGGGGCGGTAGCCAGCACCTTGAGCCTGAGTGAGGAGTCTCGATTCCTGCGTGCTTATCGTCCATTGCGTGAGGCCTTTATTGGAGGCGGTAGTAAGCAGCACATAGTCGCCCTGAGGACTTATGGCACTCACTTTTACGCCTTCGTCGCATGGCGGCACTGCCAAGCGTTCTATCGAACGTATGCCAACGATTTGCGCCGACACGGGCGGCAGCAACATCGACACAATGATGAACAAGAGTAGTTTTTTCATCTCTCTGATAATTAGTTAAGCATTGCA
>CACWKM010000054.1 GCA_902761475.1 uncultured Bacteroidales bacterium | reverse complement strand
ACGTGCCCGAGCAGGCCTATGAGCCGCGGCCTGCCGACCAACTCATCATGCAGGACACCGCCATGAACTATCGCGTGCTCGACCAGGCCAACCTCATGTCGCCCATGCCCAGTTACTTCCACAAGGCGGTGGGTGGCTATCATGCCGCCAAACTCACGCGCTACAACGACTTGCTGGAGCGACAAATCTATAACAACAACGTGGGTGTGCTCAACATGCTCAACACGCGCTACGTCATCACCAGCGAAGGCCAAGTGGCACAGAATCCCGAGGCACTGGGCAACGCCTGGTGGGTGGACTCGCTGGTGGTGGTGGACAATGCCGACCACGAGATGGCGGCCCTCGACAGCCTCGAAGTGAGCCATGTGGCAGTGGCCGACAAGCAATTTGCCGCCGTACTGGGCAAAGCCACCGCCAAGCAACCAGGCGACACCATCTTTGAGACCTCCTATGAGCCAAACCGCTTGACCTATCACAGCCACAGCGCACAAGGCGGCGTGGCCGTGTTCAGCGAGATTTATTTCCCCTGGGGATGGAAGGTGAGCATCGACGGCAAACCCGTGGACATGGGGCGTGTGAACTATGTGCTGCGGGCACTCCAAGTCCCCGCTGGCGACCATAGCATCGAGTTCCGCTTCGACCCCGACGAGGTGCACACCACCGACCGCTTGGCCACCGTTGCCATCGCCGGCATCTTCCTGCTGGTGGCAAATGCCGCCATTTGGCCGTTTGTGCGCCGTCGCAAACCCTCGCACGACGACGAGAAGAAATAATTTTCAACACTGCAAGGCATGGGCACATTTCACCGATATCGCACCGCATGGAGCCGCCTGCACCGCAGCAGCGGCTTCGGTGTGCACTCGCCCTTTGCCTACAAGTTCATCACTTGCGTGTTGCGCGAGCGACTGCCCTACTACGCCTACGCCGAACTGCGCACCTTGCGCCGCGGCGTGATTGCCGCCACGAGCCACTTGTGGCGGCACCCGCGCATCATCTCCTATAAAAACGCCAAGATGCTGTTCCGCATCGTGAATTATTTCAATCCGCGCCACATCTTGCAACTGGGCACGAGTTACGGCGTGTCGAGCGCGTGCATGCTGTCGGTGTCGCGCCAGAGCCACCTCACCCTCTATGAGCCGCACCTGGAGCGCTATCCCGTGGTGGCCCACGTGCTGACGCCGCTCATGGACCGCATCGCGTGCTACGACGACCTTGCGCTCACCATCCACGACTATCGGGCCGCATTAGCCCCCGATGAGCATCCCTTCGTGCTCATCAACGACCTGCCACATGGCAATGACGACTATCAAAACGCATGGCAACTCGTGCAGAGCGTGCTACACGCACAAGGCGTGATTGTCCTGCGCAACCTGAGTCGTAACGACCTGATGAAGCAACTGTGGCTCAACGCAAAGGCCGAAGCCACCTATGGGCAAATATTCACCAACGAGAAATTAGCAGTGGTCATCGCCAATCCCAAACTGCAACGCGAAGACTTCCTGCTGTGGTTCTAACCGCCATGGCAACGCACGAGATAAGAGACTTGAGCGAGGTGAAGTCGCGCTTTGCCGTCTATTTGCGCGTGGAAAAAGGATTGAGCGCCAACACAGCCACCTCCTATGCCGCCGACGTAGATAAACTCACGCACTACCTGAGCAGCGCCGACATCGCCGTGGAACAGGTCACTGCCGCACAACTCGACACCTTCGTGTGCACGCTGCAAGACGTGGGCATTGGCGCCCGCTCGCAGGCGCGCATCATTTCGGGCATCAAGAGTTTCTACCGCTTTCTGCGCTTGGAGGGATATGTCGACCACAACCCCACCCGCTTGCTCGCTTCGCCCCGCCTGGGTCGCCACCTGCCGGAGGTGCTCACCCTCGACGAGATAGACCGCATGATTGCGGCCATCGACATGAGCGCGCCCGAGGGACAGCGCAACCGCGCCATCATCGAAGTGCTCTACGGCTGCGGACTGCGCGTGAGCGAACTGGTGAACCTGCAACTCTCTAACATCTTTGTCGACGAACAATATGTGGTGGTGCTGGGCAAGGGCGATAAGCAGCGCGTAGTGCCCATCTCGGCCGTGGCACTAAAGGAAATTGCCGCCTACCTGGAGCAGACGCGCAGCCATCAGGTGACGAAACGAGGCTGTGAAAACATTCTGTTCTTGAACCGTCGCGGCGGACAACTGTCGCGCGTGATGGTGTTCTACATCGTCAAGCAACTGTGCGAACTTGCCGGCGTGCGCAAGGTGGTGAGCCCGCACACCCTACGTCATTCCTTTGCCACCCATCTGCTCGAGGGCGGCGCCAACCTGCGCGCCATCCAGCAAATGCTGGGGCACGAAAGCATTACCACCACCGAAATCTACGTGCACATAGACCGTAGCCGCCTGCGCGAGGAGATACTCCGCCACCATCCGCGCAACAGCCACGCATAGCCATCACATCTCGCGCTGCTCAAAGTTCACCATCGCGTCGCGCCAGTCCTGCGCAACGCGCGTGGGAGTGAAACTGCTCAAATCTATATAAACCATCGTGGAGCGACACTCGCACTTCACCTCGCCGGTGTCGATGTTCACAAGTTGCTGGAGCAACGTGAAACTCTTGTTGCCTATTTTTTCGGTTTGCGTGCGCACCTCCAATGGCTCATTAAAGAAAGTCTGGGTATAGAAATTGCAATTGATGTTCACCACCATTACCGGAATACTGGTCCACTCTAATTCCTTGTGGCGCACACGCGAAAAATAATCGCTCTTGGCCAAATCGAAGAGTTCAAAATAGACGCTGTTGTTGATGTGGCCCACCATGTCGATGTCGTTGAACCTCAACTGCACTTTCATCGAACAATAAAAGGGATATTGTGCTGTGACTCGCTCGTTCATGAGTTGATGATATAATTAACTAAAAATGATTTCTTTGATGACCTCCCGCCCTAGTGCCTCGTTGAGTCGTGCCACGATGGTGGAGCGCAACATGAGCAGTTCGGCTCGCAGCGCCGCACTGGAAAGTCTCACGCGCATGACCCCATTGTTGACGGTGCGACTCACGGTGTAGCGGTTGATGGCGTCGCCCACCACTTGAGGCCACAACGAGCAGGCACGATACTCGTCGAGTTGGGTATCGAGTTGCTCCTCGCGCAAGTAATTCTGCACTATCTCGCCTATGGTGAGCGCATTGCGACGTTTCATTGCTCCCCTCCCTCCTGCTGAGGCGTGACCACCCCCTCGTGCACACGAAGCATGCAATGGTCACCGGCGGTGCGCGCCAGAATTTCGTCGAGATGGGTGCGATTGGTATCGGTGATAAATATTTGCCCGAAACGGTCGCTCGACACCACATCGACGATGCGTTCCACACGCCGCGCGTCGAGGCGGTCAAAGATGTCGTCGAGCAGCAAGATGGGCGTGGTGGAACTCACTTGCTTGATGAAGTCGAACTGAGCCAGGCGCAAAGCGATGGTATAGGTCTTGCACTGTCCCTGGCTGCCGGTGCGGCGCATGGAATAATCGCCTAATTGCAGGTCGATGTCGTCGCGGTGGACGCCGTGCGAGGTGTAGCCCAGGGCCATGTCGCGCTCGCGATGCGCGGCAAGCACCGCGGTCATGGGGGCGTCGTTGAGGTGGCTCTGATAACTCATGCGCACCACTTCGTCCACGCCAGCGATGCTGGTATAGTAGCGCATGAAGATGGGTGTGAACTGCTCTATCCACTTTGCGCGGCGCTCATGAATGAGGGCCGCCGTGTCGCACAACACCTGCTCCACCGACTCGTAGAGCAAGGGGTCGCGCATGTCGCGGCGCAGCATCGCATTGCGCTGCTCCAGGGCCTTGTTATAACGCATCACCGCGTCGAGATAACTCGCGTCGGCTTGCGAGATGACGGTGTTCATCAAGCGACGGCGCTCCTCGCCGGCACCACGAATGAGGTCCCAGTCCATGGGCGATATCATGACAATGGGCAGCAGTCCTATGTGCTGGCTCAAACGCTGGTATTCCTTGCCACCGCGACGCACTACCTTGCGCCGGCCACGCTGCACGCTCACCGTGATATCCTCGTCAACGCCACGGCGCACATAGTGCCCCTGCAACATCATGAACGGGGCATCGTGCGTGATGACAGTGCTGTCGGTCTGGCTGGTGAAACTCTTGCACATGCTCAAAAAGTAAATGGCATCGAGCACATTGGTCTTGCCCATGCCATTGTTACCTATCAAGCAATTTACCTTGGGAGAGAAGTCCAAATCGGCCTCTACCAAGTTCTTATAGTTCAAGATATGGAGGTGTTGCAGTATCATCAAGTGCAAAGTTACGAAATAAATGACGATGCAACAAGCCCCGCAAAGCGGTTTGGATTATTTGCTGTTTTGATTCATCGACACGTAGTTTTGCAGCCAGGCTTTCTCGTCGATTAACTCATCTTCCCACATTTGCAGCATGTTATCGACGTACCAGTCGCCACGTTCATACACGAGCAGCAAGGTAACCTCGGTGGGTTTGCCAAAGTTCGTCACCACCACCTTTGCCGTGGCATGGGTAGCATCGTCCACCGTCACGGTTTTCACTTCCACGCTCGGGTCTTTAGCATCCTGTCCTTGCACCCAGTGGTCGGAGTCTATCACAAGGTCGTTCAGGCGCTCGCCTATGGCCATTGCCTCGTTTTGCAGGCGATTATAGTCTGCGCTCATGTAGAGGCTGTCGGCGACCACCACATTAAATCGCTGCTGCGCATCGGCATAGATGGCGCACAGTCTATCGTGAATGACTTGCTCGGTTTGTTCAACGCCCTCGGCGGGAACAGCCTCGACAGCCGAACGCTGTTCCTTGCTGGCGCACGAAATAAACAACCCTGCCACGACGAGGGCCAAAATAATGAATTGTTTCATATCAAAAAGATTTTACTGCGACTATTAAAGAGATAGAAGTTCTTTATAGAGTTGGATCATCGCCTTGAAGGACTTGTCGTAGTTGAGTTCTTGCTCAAAATCTTCTTTGGCTTGCCGTCCCAGGCGCTCGCGCAAATCCGTGTCGGTGATGAGTTGCTGAAGCGATGCCGCAAGTTCGGTGTAATTGTCGGGTTGCACCAGCAGGCCGTTCTTGCCATGATTCACATACTCTTGTTGCGCGCCATTGTTGGTGGTGATGTGCGCCTTGCCATGCATCATGTATTCCAGCCCTGTGATGCCCAGCGGCTCGGGAATGATGCTCGGCGTCACACCAAAGTCGCACTGGTCGATGAGCGCGTGGATGTGGTCGCTATAGCCCAGCAACATCACATTTCGCACGAGTTGATTGGCCACAATGAAGCCCTTGAGTTGCGTGGTGAACTTTGGCGTGCCACTACCGGCAATCACCAGTTTAAAACTATTTTTATCGAGTTGTGTGACCGCGCGCAGCAGCACTTCCAAACCTTTTTCGGATGCCAAGCGGCCGTGATACATGATGAGCGCCTGTTGCGGCTCCATGTGATAATGCTCGCGCAGATTGACGGGCGTTCCCACGGCCTCCATCGCCGGCAGCAACACGCTCTCGCGTATCACGCTCGAATGGCTCAAGTCCAGACGATGCGCGCCCGAGGCAAACACGTGCTGCACCATGTTTGATACAAAAACCACCCAATCGATGGCCTTGAAAATGCGACGATAGAAATAGTTGTGACGCGGCTCGTAGAGGTTATGCACCGTCATGACGATGCGCGTGCAGGGATTCTTTGACAACCGCCTTGCCCACACCGCCATGAACGCATCGCGGAAGGTGTGCACATGCACGATGTTGTGCCCCTTCTTGATGAGCCGCGCAAAGCGACGAGGACTGTCCCAGTCGGTGATGCTGCCCTTGAGCGGCAAAATCGACACGGGCACTTCCAGACGGCGAAAACGCTTTATCACATCGTAATGCTTGCTGCACACCGCCTCGACATAAGTGTCGGGCTCATGGCGGAGCCGAGACACCATGTCGTGGGCATACTGCGCAGCACCATCCCACTCTTTGCTTGATACGATGTGAAAGACGTTTATCATTATTTAATCGTTATTTTCAAGATCAATGATTTTTTCCATCATGTGCTGGTCGAGGAATTCAAGACGCATGCGCAGCCATTTGTCAATGGCTATGATTTCAGATTCCATGTTCAACTCAGCACCGAAGATGTCACTATCGTGATTCCAGCGTTGTTGTTCGCGCTTCACGGCTCCGCAATCCTTGAACGACTTGTAGTAGGCCCAATAACGCTCCACAATGCTGTCGCTGTTAAGCACGCCGTTGCGCAACTCTTTGTAGCGTTGCCACACGCGCTCGCGATAGGGCGACGAGTTCTTCAACAAACCTGCATAGGCACCGTGGTGCAAACTCAACGGCACATCGGCCCTGAGCACCTCGGGCCTCAACTTATTTGGTTCCTGTGGCATGCCACAAGTAGCGTCCAAATCCCACACTGCAAGCGACAAGCGCTTGTTCACAGTTTGGTCGGGACAGAACCAATAGGTGTTGGTACACTCGTTGTCCTGAGCCTTGAAAACTTGCAGCAGCACAATGTAGTTGATGAGCACTGGCACATCAAAAAATTCCTCGGCACGCGCATTAAATTGTTGTGAATTGGAATTCACCGCGAAATGAATGGCGTCGTACAACGGGCTGTAGTCGATGATCTCATCGTCGCTGAAGTCGGGATATTTGGTCTCAAATCCCTCCCATGTGTCGTGCAAGTTGTTGAAGGAGCCGTTAAGATCCCAAAAAGCGACCGCCTTGGTGTAGTGGTGCGTCTTCCACAACTCACCGTGTATAATGCCCGCATTTCTATCATATTTTTCGAGATAGAGTTGACGATTGTTCATGGGCTCAGTAATATAATAGATGCCCACATACTCGTCGTTAAGGAACATTTCCACGGGCTTTCCTCTTGAACCAGTGTAAATGTGCACGTCGGGGGTGGCATGATAAGGTTGCGGCGCGATGTCGTTCCACACGTCGGTAGCCACGCGGTTGCGCACGCGGCTTTTGTCCATCTGCGCAGCATCAAAAATCCACACACTCTCGGCACGCATTCCCAGCAATTCGTGGCGCGCCTTGCGACCAGTCTTGTTTTTGAGTTTTACCTTGTAATTGCGCTTGTGCTTGTTAATGGTGTTGGTGTTGCCACCGCGCCATTTCAACACAGCGTCGTAGGTGCTCGTGGTCATCGTGGACGGGTCATTGAGAATGATTTCGCCCTTACGATAAATTTTGTCGAATTTTCCTTTCACACGCATCGTGGGCAAATAGGTAAATTCCACCGTTGCTTCGATGGTGCCACGAGACAGTTTCAACGTGAGCGCATATCGTTTGCCTGCTGTCAACTGGGTGAGCGTGACGCGGCCGCCGTTCTTCACGGACTTGCCGTCAAGGATAAATTCCTTGCAACTTGCGTCATCAAATCCTATCACAGCATCGATGGTGCCGTTTTCGAACGACTCCTTGCTCGTGGTGCACAAATAAGAATTGGTGCGCGAGTCATAGAAGGCGCGCGTGCCATTCATGGTAAACTCGACCGATGCAGGCGATGTGCAACCACTCAGCGCAGTAAGCACACACACATATAATACTATTATGTAATAGTATTTGCTCATTACAGTAATTGTTTGATGGCGTTTTCCACATCTGCAATGGGTGCGGTAGGCTCAAAACGTGCCACCACGTTGCCTTTGCGGTCGACGAGGAATTTGGTGAAATTCCACTTAATCGACGACGAGGCAGCATAGTCGGGGTCGGCCTTCGACAGCATCTCGTCGAGAATTTTCCCGATGGGGTGCGCAAGGTCAAAGCCAGCAAAGCCCTGCTCCTTCTTCAAGAAAGTGTATAACGGCAACTCATTCTCGCCGTTCACCTCAATCTTCTTGAACTGCGGGAACTCGGTGCCATAGTTCAACTGGCAGAACTCATGAATTTCCTCCTCGGTGCCGGGAGCCTGGTTGCCAAACTGGTTGCACGGAAAATCGAGAATTTCGAGACCTTGCTCACGATAAGCCTTATAGAGTGCTTCGAGTTCCTCATATTGTGGTGTGAAGCCACACCGCGTAGCGGTGTTGACGATGAGCAACACCTTGCCCTCATATTCCTTCAACGAAACCTCTTCCCCCTTGCGATTCTTCACGGTGAAATCATATACGTTCTGTGCCATAGCGATTGATGAGATAAAGATAAACAGACATGCCATGGCAACACGCCATGTCATCATCCGCCATGATTCGGCTCGACGACAAGCACGATTATTGACAAGCATATCTTTATAAATAATATTTTTTTAAAATTTAAAAATCTTTTTATTGATGATGATAGCCTGTTGAAAACGATGAAAACTTTTTGGCTAAATGCTTGCACAATTAGTTATTAAATTCATGCTACTCTTTATTATCGCAACTATTAACAACTTTAAGTGCTTGCAATCAGGTTTTTCATTATGTTTTTAACAGGTTGTTAATTCTTTGCAAAGTTAATAAATTCTTCTAACTATTGAATAGATTTTGTGTGAAAAACGATGTTTAAACAGCCATAATAACTATTTAAAACATTGTTTTGCGAATATATGAGATTTTTATAAGCCCGCTTGAATTGGAAATGTCAAGAGAAAGTTGTTGTTTTTTATTTAAAAATTATCATCAACAATTCACAAGGTTATTAACAATCCATCTGTGAATTATTCACCTCCGCAGCGCAGTAGTGCATTTTATCGTTTGATGTTGGTGCGCATGGCGAGTGCTGTGGCTTCGCCCACCATGAACATGGTAGAAATCTTGTAGTGGCGTTGTCGGTCTTCCATGACGGTGCCTCCAGCCATTTCGGCTGTGCGAAGCATTTGATATCTAAATTCCCAGTCTTGGAAATAAGTGGCTGCTCCGAGGGCGAATGCCGTACCACCAGCGCTGATGCCCTTCACAACAAGACCCGCGTCACCCGGTGCCATTCTCAATGCAGGTTCCTTGACTAAGTATTCTTTCACGCCACACACCGTTTTGCCCATGATGCTGGCTTCCTTGCGAAACACTTTACACATCCTTTGGTATTGCTCACGGGCAAAATTCTCGTCCACCATGGTGAGATAGGAACAAATTAACGCCGAATGTGACCCTCTCACTGAGATGCTTTTTATATAACGGCTTTCGCCGGGCAGCATGCCCGCCAAAAGTCCCGTGCGCCGGTGAATCCATTTCGTGCGTGCATTCTTGACCCAAGCCTCGATAGTGTCGGCATACTTGCCATCGTACATGCGAGAATAGTTTTTAAGGGCGACAAGGGTTACCAGCATGTCGGGAATCCATATTTGCTTGCGCGGGAAACTGAGCAGGTTCAGGTCAAATCGGCTCTCGTGCATGCGGCGTACCAGCGTTTCGCACAACTTGTGCAGCAATTCGTCGTAGCGGTCGTCGCCACCCACAAATTTATAGTTGGTAATCATCCAGGCAAGAATGCTCAGGTAGGTCATGTGATGCTTTGGTCCATCGAGGGTGGCCATTGCATCTTCTTTCCATTGCATGGTGTCATATTCACGGATGACGGGCGTGTTGACGATGTCAATCATTTTAGCAATCAAGCCAGGGCATTTTTCTTTCTTTTCGGGATAGAGCACGCTGATATTTGCCAGTGCGTGGGTGAGCATGGAACAGCAATAAATTGCCCATTCGCCTTGATACTCGCGCCCAATCATTGCAGGGGCCTCGTTCATTAGTTGCTCGGGCGTGACGATGATTTTACTGCACAACCAGTTTGCCCTTTCCAAAATATCGGTTTTTTCCTCCTCCCACGCTGCCGCCTGGGCATTTGCGGTGAGTTGCTTTGAGGCATCTTTCATCAAATGAAAAGGTAGCGTTGCCATCACATTGATGCCAGTGCCAAGCATCTTTAATGAATTGAAAAACATTCCCATTGTCTTTTTGCTTTTTCGATTACTTGTAGATTCTGTTGTATATTTTATACATAGGCAAAAAGCGTTCCAAGTAGGTGTCACGATAGTTGCTTGCTGCAAATTTTTTAGCCATGTCCTGGTTCCACCGTGCGTCGGTGTCGACAGGAGCAACATCAACGAGTGCTTTGGGCATTTCTATGGTGGGGTCGATGCTTTGTGCTATTTCCATCACCGTCCGTGCCACGCCTAAAGGCGATGAGGCACATTGCAGTTCGCTAAATCGCAGCACAATCCATCCTGCGGCGGTAATGTGGGCGTTGCGCTCGTCATCGTTGCCGATGAGGTGGGTGAGTCTTTTGCGACCCATGGAATAGGGTTCGTCGTTCTCTATGTCGATATAAATGCCGCGTTGCTCGTCGATGAAAGCCAAGTCGGGTTCATAGCGGTGGCCACTTGTTGGCAAGACTAAATTGTCGTAGAAACCCTCTATTTTGTGTCTTACTAGTTGAAAAGCCAGCCACTTTTCTGCGGGTCCATTTTTACAACTCTTGCCTTGATGTGGCATGACGATGGGTGT
>CACWKM010000053.1 GCA_902761475.1 uncultured Bacteroidales bacterium | reverse complement strand
GAGTTCACCACGTTCATGAGCATGGAGAGCATGCGCAGGTAGGTGGTCTCGCTCATAATCTCGGTCTGGTGTCCGGTGAACTCGGCGAGCACGTTGCCACGGTTGTCGCAGATGCGCGACACATAGACTGGTTCCACGCGCATGCCGCCGTTGGCAAATGCCGAATAGGCCGCCACCATCTCGCGCAACGAGATTTCGCTGGCGCCCAGGCTCAACGCCGGCACAGGGTCGAGATAACTCGTGATGCCGAAACTGTGCATCCATCGTGCCAACTCGCTGGGAGGATACACGGCGTAGCCTTGCTGCTCAATCCAGTTGGGCGACGTGCCTTGCATGAATCCGGCACTGATGGTGTTCACCGAACTGGTGAGCGCTTGCAGGATGGTCATCGAGCCACCGCCGCCGCGGGGATTCCACACGGTGCTGTACCAGTGAATCTGCGGCGCGCCGCCAGGACGCACGCTACACGGTGTGAGGTCGAAGTCTTGAATGGCCTTGGAATAGACAAAGGGCTTCACCGTGGAGCCGATTTGGCGCTTGCCCTTCGACACCATGTCGTACTTGAAGAAGCGGAAGTCGGGGCCGCCCACATAGGCCTTGACGTAGCCCGAGGCGGGGTCCATCGACATGATGGCGCAGCGCAGGAAGGTCTTGGTGTAGAGCAACGAGTCGAGCGGTGTCATCTCGGTCTCAAACGGGCCGTCGTAACTGAACACCGTCATCGTGGTCTTCGTGTTGAAGTTTGACAAGATTTCGGCCTCGCTTTTGCCAGCCTTTTGCAACGCGCGATAACGCTCAGTGCGCTTGATGGCGTTGTTGATGAGTGTTTCTTTGCGCACAGAGCCAAGCTCAGCACGATTGCTCGTGTAGGGATTCTTCATGCCGCCGCGTTCGCGTTGGAAGGCGGGCTGCAACGTCTTGCTCATGTGCTTCTTTACCGCCTGCTCGGCATACTCCTGCATACGTGAGTCGATGGTGGTATAGATTTTCAAGCCGTCGGTGTAGATGTCATAGTTAGAGCCGTCGGGCTTCTTGTTTTTCTGGCACCAACCGAAGAGCGGGTTGCGCACCCATGCTGCGGAGTCGTCGAGATAGGCCTGCTCGTTCCACTTGGCATAGTCTTTGCGCTCGGGCTTGGTGGCGGTCATCACGCGACGCAACTCCTCGCGGAAGTAGGGCGCCAAACCGTCGTTGTGGTCCACGCGGTGATAGTCGAGCACCAGCGGCAGCTGTTTGAGCGAGTCGGCCTCGGCCTCACTGATGAACCCCGCCTTGACCATTTGGTCAAATACCACGTTGCGGCGGTCGCGCGTGCGGTCGGGATAGCGACGGGGGTTGAAGTAACTGGGGTTTTTCACCATGCCCACCAGCGTAGCGCTCTCTTGAATGTTGAGGCGTGCCGGGTCCTTGCCAAAGTACACCCATGCAGCACTCTTGATGCCCACGGCGTTGTTCAAGAAGTCAAACTGGTTGAAATACATCTTGATAATCTCGTCCTTGGTGTAGTATCGCTCCAGTTTCACTGCGATGACCCACTCGATGGGTTTTTGCAGTGCGCGCTCGAAGATGCTGCTCGACTCGGGCGAGTAAAGTTGCTTGGCGAGTTGCTGCGTGATGGTGCTGCCACCACCGGCACTGCGCTGGCCCATAATCACCGTCTTGATGATGGCTCGCCCAATGGCCTTGAGGTCGATGCCGCTGTGGCTGTCGAAGCGCGAGTCCTCGGTGGCGATGAGCGCATCGGTGAGGTGCTGCGACATTTGGTCAAACTCCACATACACGCGGTTGCCCTTGCTGCGGTAGTAGCGCCCCATCTCCTCGCCGTCGGCGCTAAAGATGGTCGAGGCGAACTTGTCGGTGGGGTTCTTCAGATTGTCGATGGGAGGCATGTAGCCTATCACGCCATTGTAGATGAGAAGGAACAACACCAGTGCCAACAACACCAGGCCGCCAAAGGTCCACCACATTGCGCGCACCACACCGCCATAGCGCGATGCGCCACGGTTGGAACGATTTCTATTGCTCGTTGACGTACTCATGAAGTCAAAGATGAAAAATAAACCAATTCAACTTGCAAAGGTAGTAAAAAGAGATTACAATCACGAAACAAGAGGCTTAAATCATGTAAAAATCAAGCAGCCCACGTTAAATAACGTGTTTTTAGGCTCCATCGGTCGTCGTGCTATCACACATCGTCAGGTCTTTGACCTGCATATCATGGGTTAGTACGTAAGTACAAAAGGACAAGAGTACTAAAGTATAGAAGGACAAGAGTACGTAAGTACAGAACCCTCATCCGCGTAATTTGTTGTTCGGCTTACTCGATGCCCGCTAGGATGTTCACCACCACGCCCACATCGGCAGCAGTGACCTCGTTGTCCTCATTCACGTCGGCACGCGACTTGAATTGCTCCCCATCGGGAAGGCCCGCCAGCACATTCACGATGCAGGCAAGGTCGCTGCTCGTCACCTCGCCGTCGCCGTTCACGTCACCACGACAACTCACTAGGAATTCCTTCCACACGGTAGCTTCTTTGTACAACGGAACCGACTCTTTGGGGACAATCAGCAAGCAGTTCTGCCGATTCACTCCGCCAAACACATTCTGGACAATGGATTGTGGAGTAGTTGCCAAATTGGTCACCCTCGTTAAGTTACCGCAAAACATGAACGCAGAGTTGCCAATAGTCGTCACCGATTTTGGAATCGTCAGGCTCGTCAAACCACTTAAGTCCTGGCAAAGGTAAGCAGGAATGTTTTCCACCTCATTACCAAAAACAAAGGAACTTAATCCCGTTAGGCCTTTGAATGGTGAATAGTTACGCGAAAAATCATTACAATTTTTCGCATTCCATGTTACGCTCGTCAACCCTGTGCAGCCATCGAACGCAGAGTTGCCAATAGTCCTCATCGAGTTCGGGATAGTTATGCTTTTCAAACCACTGCAGCCACTGAATGCTCGAACGCCAATATACCATACCGAATCTCCGATTGTTACGCTCGTCAAACCAGTGCAACCACTGAAGGCAGAACCGTAAATAGTAGTCACCGAGTTCGGGATTGTTACGCTCGTCAAACCAGTACAACCACTGAATGATTCGTTGTAGATAGAAGTAACGGTATAAGTGACTTTGCTGTTAGAAACTGTTCTAGGAATCACCACTGGACCATTGAGTGAGGTATAACGTGGTGATTGAGTATTCTCATAGGTTACTGTCACTGTTTTGCCATCGTCATTGATTATATAGCACAACCCACCAACCATAAAGTTATAGGCATCCGCACTTGCGACAATCAAAACAAGAGACGACAGCAAAAACAAAAATCGTTTATTCATTGTGAAGTAATTCAATTCAACAGTTTTGTGACAGCCTCAAGATGTGCGTGGTAGGGGCTATTTCTCGAAGCGGTAGATGCGGCGTGACTCGGCGTAGCCCGTGCTTGTCATCAGACTGTCGCGGTCGGGATATACGTAGGCCACGATGGGACAATACTCGGGATATCCGTCGGGGTGGTCATCGCAATGACACACCATGCGATAGAACGTGAGAATGCCGTTGCCACGGTCGTGAACAACCCTTTTGTCGACTTTTTGTGGCACGCATTCGTTGGTTTCCCATGCATGATACACGATGCGCATGGCGACTGCGGCGACTGGATGTATGGTGTCTTGTGAGGCATCGGTCTCGCTAAAGACGAGGGTGCCGCCCGAGATGGGGTCGCGGTAGATGCCCATGCGAGGCAGCACGTTGGTTTCATTCACTGGCAGACCGATGCTGAACATACTATCAACTTCAGCATTGAAGCCATTGTTGGATTTCAAGGCCACGATGTGTGCGCCATCTGCGACCGAACCAGCCCTGGAATCAAGGAAGTCGCCCAAATAGTTCATACATTCCTCCTCGGGCGAGGGCAGAGGATAAACATTCTCTTCGTTCTCACCGTTGGCGTTTCGCTCACCACATGCTGCCAAAGTGAATACCAGGCACCCAACTGCTAAAAATTTCAACTTGTTCATGTTTATTACTTGATGAGGTTATCGTGATTTGTCGATGTGTTTATGGTGGAAACCGCTCAGCGCTTGTTGGTGATGGGACGGTAGGCGCGCTCCTTGATGAGGCCGGAGCGGAAGGCGCGCAGCAGTTGCTTGAGGTCCTCGATTTGGCGTTGCAGGTCCACTCCCTTGTCGGTGTCCTTGACCATCATGCGGCGATTGGTGATTTCCACCAGTTGATAGGTGCTCTTGATGTCCTGCCCTTCCTCCACGGCTTTGGCGATAGAGGTGAAAGGCTCGTGCTGCACCAGTTGGAATCCTCGCGAGTGATACACGAGGGTGTATCCGGCGATGCCCGTCTCGGGCTGGTAGGCCTTGGAGAATCCGCCGTCGATGACCATGAGTTTGCCGCCAGCCTTCACGGGGTTTTCGCCGCGTGTGGTGCGCACGGGCACATGGCCGTTGATGATGTGGCGATAGGGTCCGGTGACGCCAAACTCGTCGAGGATGCGGTCACACACCTCCTCATCGTCGCGCAGGGTGTAGTAGTGGCCTTTCTCCTCGCGGTGGGTCTCCTTGTCGGCGATGAAATAGCGCTCGAAGGTGGCCATCTTCGATTTGTCGAACACTGGCGAGTCCTTGCCTCCCCACAAATACCACACATAGTCGAGCGCAAAGCGGTATTCTTGCTCGTCGTCGCTGCCAAAGTAGGCCTCCCTGATGAGCGCTCCGGCGCGCTTGAGGAGTGCCTCGCCGTGATAGGGCTTGCCGGCGATGAGCACCTCCTTGAAGGTGCCGTCGGCATTCAGGGGAATGGAGGCGTGGTAGAGCAGGTTGCCGTTGACCACGCTGTAGATGCAGCCGTTGCTGAAGAGGCAGCGCATGTGCTTGCGCAGTTTCTCGCTGCCCACGAAGGAGTTGTGGAGTTTCAGCACCAGCGCCTCCTCGTCGGGGGTGAGCGCATAAGGGTTGGCCGGGTCCACGGTGGGGAACATGGTGTCGAGCAGCGGATATTCCTGGCCGTTGAGGGCGATGACACCGCGGCTGTAGTCTATCTTGTTGAGCAACAGACGGTCGGCCATGTCAAAGTCGGGCCGACGGGCGATGATGGCTGCTTCGAGTTTAAACTGGATGATGGTGATGGCCTTGTGCATGCGTGCCATGAGCAGCGCGGCGCGTTCGTGCTCCACATCGTCGGGGTTGAACGCCCTGGGCAAGAAGCGCGTGCAGGGGTCGTCGCCATAGTGGTCGAGGGCGAAGGTGGCCAGCGGCAGCAAGTTGATGCCGTAGCCGTCCTCGAGCACGCTTTGGTTGCCGTAGCGCAGCGCGATGCGAATCACATTGGCGATGCTGCAGTCGTTGCCGGCGGCAGCCCCCATCCACAAGATGTCGTGGTTGCCCCACTGGATGTCGAAGTTGTGGAACGTGCACAGGATGTCCATGATTTTGTCGGGGCTGGAGCCGCGGTCATAGACGTCGCCCAGGATGTGCAGGCGGTCGATGGTGAGTTGCTGGATGAGGTTGCACATGGCCACGATGAAGTCGTCGGCACTGCCCGTGCTGATGATGGTGCGCACAATCACGTCCACATAGGCCTGCTTGTTGGGGTCGGACGAACTCTCGTGGAGCAACTCCTGAATGATGTAGGAGAAGTCGTCGGGCAGCGCCTTGTGCACCTTGGAGCGCGTGTACTTCGACGACACGTTGCGGCACACCTTCACCAGGCGGTTGATGGTGATGAAGTACCAGTCGCGCATCTCGGCGGCATCGTGCATGTCCTGGCGCACCAACTCGAGTTTGCGCTCGGGGTAGTAGATGAGTGTGCACAGTTCCTTTTGCTCGCGTTGCGAGAGCGTCTCGCTGAATATTTCGCTCACCTTGCGCTTGATGGTGCCGCTGGCGTTGCGCAGCACGTGCTGGAAGGCCTCATACTCGCCGTGCAGGTCGGCGAGGAAGTGCTCGGTGCCCTTGGGCAGGTTGAGGATGGCCTCGAGGTTGATGATTTCGGTGCTCGCCGTGGCAATGTTAGGGAAATTGCGCGCCAGCAAGGTGAGGTAGCGCAGGGTGGACTGGTTGGTTTCCATCGTGGAAATATTGATGATATCGGTTAGTGCTCTTTGTTATTTTTCTGCAAAGTTAGTGCAAGCCGAGCGCAAACGCAAATTTTATTTGCAGTTTGGTGGTGGGGTGGCTGTTCTGGAGGTTCTGGAGGTTCTGGAAGTTTTGGAGTGGGTGCATTTTCACTTTTTTTAAAGGGGCGGTGTGGAGAAAATGCGCTATCTTTGCACTAATGTATTTTTATTAACACGACATCTACACCATTAACATATCAAAAAAAGAAACTTCATGGAACGTGACAATGCGATTTTTGAGTTGATTGAGCGCGAGCACCATCGCCAGCAAGGCGGTCTCGAACTCATTGCTAGCGAGAACTTTGTGAGCGAGCAGGTGATGCGCGCCATGGGCAGTTGCCTGACCAACAAATATGCCGAGGGCTATCCTGGCCACCGCTACTATGGCGGCTGTCAGGTGGTGGACGAGGTGGAGAGCCTGGCCATAGAGCGCATCAAGGCGCTGTTCGACGCCGAGTGGGCCAATGTGCAGCCCCACAGCGGCGCACAGGCCAACATGGCCGTGTTCATGGCCTGTCTGAACGCTGGCGACAAATTCATGGGCCTGAACTTGGCTCACGGTGGACACCTGTCGCACGGCAGCCCAGTGAACTTCTCGGGCATCATGTTCCAGCAATGTGAATACAACGTGTGCCCCGACACGGGCTTGGTCGATTATGACATGATGGAGGAGGTGGCTCTGCGTGAGCGTCCTCGCCTCATCGTGGGCGGTGCCAGCGCCTATAGCCGCGAGTGGGACTATGCCCGCATGCGCGCCATCGCCGACAAGGTGGGTGCCATCTTGCTCATCGACATGGCACACCCCGCCGGACTCATCGCCGCCGGCCTGCTCGAGAACCCGCTCAAGTATGCCCACATCGTCACCTCGACGACCCACAAGACACTGCGCGGCCCGCGTGGCGGTATCATCCTCATGGGCAAGGACTTCGACAACCCGTGGGGCAAGGTGACCAAGAAAGGCGTGGTGCGCAAGATGTCGTCGCTGCTCGACTCGGCGGTGTTCCCCGGCGTGCAAGGCGGTCCGCTGGAGCACGTCATCGCTGCCAAGGCAGTAGCATTTGGCGAGGCATTGCAACCCTCGTTCAAGGACTATGCGCTGCAGGTGCGCGCCAACGCTCGCGCCATGGCGCAGGCACTCATCGACCGCGGCTACAAAATCTGCTCGGGTGGCACCGACAACCATTGCATCCTCGTGGACTTGCGCACGAAGTTCCCCGAACTCACCGGCAAGGTGGCCGAGAATGCGCTGGTGGCAGCCGACATCACCGCCAACAAGAACATGGTGCCCTTTGACGACCGCTCGGCCTTCCAAACCTCGGGCTTGCGCCTGGGCACGCCGGCCATCACCCCCCGCGGCCTCAAGGAGGACAGCATGGAGCCCATCGTGGAACTCATCGACACCGTGCTGCACGCGCCCGAGGACGAGCACGTCATCGCCGCCGTGCGCGCCAAGGTGAACGAGATGATGAACGACCGCCCCATGTTCGCATGGTAAATGCCGGCAGTCGTCACGACATATAAAAATTGATTTATAACTTTTTAATTTACAAAAAATAATGGAAAAATTGCTTGAAGGAAAAGTTGCATTGATTACTGGTGCCGCTCGTGGCATCGGAAAGGCCATCGCACTGAAATATGCTGCCGAGGGCGCCGATATCGCATTCACCGACCTCGTGATAGACGAGAATGGCAAGGCCACCGAGGCCGAGATTGCCGCACTGGGCGTGCGCGCCAAGGGCTATGCCAGCAACGCTGCCAACTTCGCCGAGACCGAGGCGGTGGTGGCACAAATCAAGGAAGACTTCGGCCACATCGATATCCTCGTGAACAACGCCGGTATCACCAAGGACAACATCATGCTGCGCATGAAAGAGAGCGACTGGGATGCCGTGATTGCCGTGAACCTGAAGTCGGCATTCAACTTCATCCATGCCTTGCTGCCCATCATGATGCGTCAGCGTGGCGGTAGCATCATCAACATGGCCAGCGTGGTGGGCGTGCACGGCAATGCCGGCCAGGCCAACTATGCTTCGTCGAAGGCCGGCCTCATCGCCCTGGCCAAGAGCGTGGCGCAGGAGATGGGTAGCCGCGGCATTCGCGCCAACGCCATTGCACCGGGATTTATCGAGACGGCCATGACCGCTGCCTTGCCCGACGAGGTGCGCCGTGAGTGGACCCAGCGCATTCCGCTGCGTCGTGGCGGCACAGTCGACGACATCGCCAACGTGGCGACCTTCCTGGCCAGCGACATGAGTAGTTACATCACTGGCCAAGTGATACAAGTGGACGGTGGCATGAACATGTAAAAACATGACGACGATGAAGGGCGAGCGAAAAATCACGATAGCCATCGACGGCTTCTCGTCGACCGGCAAGAGCACCATGGCCAAGGTGCTGGCGAGCCGCATCGGCTATGCCTACGTTGACACGGGCGCCATGTACCGCGCCGTGACGCTCTATTGCCTGGAGCACAATCTTATCAACGCCGAGGGCAATGTGGACCACGAGCGCCTCATCGCGAGTTTGGACGACATTCACATCGGGTTTGCGCCAGTCGACGGCGCAAACCACACCTTGCTCGACGGCCGCGATGTGGAAAGCGAGATTCGCGGCATGGAGGTGAGCGAGCGCGTGAGCACCATCGCCACCATAGGCGAGGTGCGCCGCCACCTGGTGTCGCAGCAGCAAGCCATGGGCCGCGACGGCGGAGTGGTGATGGACGGGCGCGACATCGGCACGGTGGTGTTTCCCCATGCCCAACTCAAGGTGTTTGTCACCGCCAGTGCCGAGGTGCGCGCCCAGCGACGCTACGACGAGTTGTGCAGCAAGGGCGACACCACGACCTCCTACGAGGAAGTGCTGCACAACGTCAACGAGCGCGACCGCCTGGACACCACGCGCGAGGAGAGCCCGCTGCGTCGTGCCGACGATGCCATAGAACTGGACAACAGCAACCTCACGCGCGAGGAGCAAAACGAGTGGCTCTACCAGCAGTTTGAGCAGGCCCTAAAACGCGCCAAAACCAGGAAAAAGAAAACCAACTGACTCCCATAATACACATATAATACAAAAATAGGGTAGCCAGAAACTTTGGGTGTGAACGAGTAACCCCGTAGATTTTCTGTTTGTGGATATGAGAACAATAGTAACAAATCTGCTTGTTGTTCTGGCACTTGTCGCCAACGCATATGATTTTGCTGTTGACCACTTGTGCTATGCCTTCAACGATGACGGCGAGAGTGTGACCCTATCTGGATACGAGCCAGAACTCAACGGCGATGTGGTGATACCCGCATATGTCGTTTATAATGGAATCTCTTTTCCCGTTAATGCTATTGGCAACAATGCTTTTAGTAGGAGCCAGATAACCGACATCACCATTCCCAATTCGGTCACCACCATAGGAAAAAGTGCATTTTATGCATGCACGAGGCTTAAAAGCGTTGCTATGGGTAATTCGGTCGTTAGTATTGGCAATTCAGCATTCAAAAATTGCAATGCCTTAACAGGCATCACTATCCCGAACTCGGTAGTTTTAATTGATGAATATGCTTTTCAATTTTGTTATAGTTTGGAGAGTGTGTTCTTAGGTAGTTCGGTCACCACTATCGGTCGAGCTGCGTTCTTTTCATGCAGTGCCTTGACAAGTGTGACCATTCCCAACTCGGTCACCACCATCAGCCGACAAACATTTAGTGGATGTAGTGCCTTGACAAGCGTGACTATCCCCAATTCGGTCACCACCATTGGAATGTCTGCTTTCAATAGTTGTAGAAGCTTGACAAACGTGACGATTCCGGAATCGGTGACCACCATTGAGGAGGGGGCATTTAATTTTTGTCTTGGGTTGACGAGCGTGATGATTCCAAACTCTGTGACCAAGATCGAGGGTAATCCATTTGCTGGCTGCCACAATTTATCGAGTATGGTGGTGGCTAATGGCAATATCAGCTATGATTCTCGAGATAATTGCAACGCAGTCATTGAGACGGCCACCAACACGATTATTTCGGGATGTAAAAATACGTTTATCCCTGAATCTATAACTGCAATAGGTGGGGATGCTTTTTATGATTGTGAATACCTGACAAGTATTGAGATTCCCAGTTCGGTGACTTCGATAGGAACAAATGCATTCAAGAATACTGGCTGGTGGAACAATCAACCAAATGGTGTCGTATATCTTGACAACTGGCTTATTGCTTATAAGGGGAATATGCCCGAAGAAACAAGCATTACAATTAGAGAAAACACAAAGGGCATAGCTGGAGGAGCCTTTAATTACTGTTCTAATTTGAACGACATAATCATCCCCAACTCGGTGATGTATATCGAAGATTATGCGTTCTCGGGATGCCATCATATGACCACAGTGACTTTTCCTCAATCGTTGGTGTACATTGGTGACAAGGCATTTTCATCTTGCGGTTTAACAAGCGTGAGCATTCCCTCATCGGTTATTCACATTGGTTCCCTTGCATTTTGTGAGTGCGGGGCTTTGACAAGCATTATCGTTGAAGAAGGTAACACCATCTACGATTCTCGAGATAATTGCAACGGAATCATTGAAACTGCCACCAATACACTCATTGCTGGATGCCGTTCCGTCACTATTCCCAACTCAGTGATTACTATCACTG
>CACWKM010000052.1:17175-23390 GCA_902761475.1 uncultured Bacteroidales bacterium | reverse complement strand
TTCTCCTGATACTCGCTCATGTCGATGCGCGTCATCATGTTCTCGTCGTTGAACATGTAGTCGGCCAGTGCCTTTGCCAACTCGGTCTTTCCCACACCGGTGGTTCCGAGGAAGATGAACGAGCCGATGGGTCGCCGCGGGTCGTTGAGTCCCGCCCGGCTGCGCCTCACGGCATCGCTGATGGCCTTGATGGCGTCGTCTTGGCCCACCACACGCTTGTGGAGTTCGTCCTCGAGGTGGAGTAGTTTGTCCATTTCGCTTTGCAGCATCTTGGTCACCGGGATGCCCGTCCAGCGGCTCACCACCTCGGCGATGTCGTCGCTGTCGACCTCCTCCTTGATGAGGGCTTGCCCGCCTTGCATCGACGCCAGTTGCTCTTGCAAGCGGCGATTCTCGTCGTGCTTCTGCGTGATGAGCGAGTAGCGAATCTCGGCCACGCGGCCATAGTCGCCACGGCGCTCGGCACCCTCGGCCTCGGTCTTGAGTTGCTCAATGTCGATTTTGTTCTGCTGAATGCGGTCGATGAGTTGCTTCTCGCTGGTCCACTTGGCGCGCAATTCGCTCTCGTGCTGCTTGCTGTCGGCGATTTGACGCTCCACGGCTTGGAGTCGTTGTGCGTCGCCGTCGCGCTTGATGGCGGCTCGCTCAATCTCGAGTTGAGCAATCTTTCGCGTCACCTCGTCGAGTTCCTCGGGCACCGAATCCATCTCGATGCGCAGTTTTGAGGCTGCCTCGTCAATCAGGTCGATGGCCTTGTCGGGCAAGAAACGGTCGCTGATGTAGCGCTGGCTGAGTTGCACGGCGGCGATGATGGCGTCGTCCTTGATACGCACCTTGTGGTGATTCTCGTAGCGCTCCTTCAGGCCACGCAGGATGGCGATGCTGCTTTCCTCGTCGGGTTCGTCGACCATGACCTTCTGGAATCGGCGCTCCAGTGCCTTGTCTTGCTCGAAATATTTTTGGTACTCGTCGAGCGTGGTGGCACCGATGCTGCGCAGGTCGCCTCGTGCCAATGCCGGCTTGAGGATGTTGGCGGCATCCATGGCGCCGTTGCTCTTGCCGGCGCCCACAAGGGTGTGGATTTCGTCGATGAACAAGATGATTTCGCCTTGTGCCTGGGTGATTTCGTTGATGACGGCCTTGAGTCGCTCCTCAAATTCGCCCTGATACTTTGCTCCAGCGATGAGTGCGCCCATGTCGAGCGAGAACACTTGCTTCATCTTCAGGTTCTCGGGCACGTCGCCTCGCACGATTCGCTGTGCGAGTCCTTCGACGATAGCGGTCTTGCCGGTGCCCGGCTCGCCAATGAGGATGGGGTTGTTCTTGGTGCGTCGGCTCAAAATTTGCAGCACACGACGAATCTCGTCGTCACGGCCTATCACTGGGTCGAGTTTGCCTTGCCGTGCGCGCTCGTTGAGGTTGACGGCATACTTGTTCAGTGCGTTGTACTGGTTCTCGGCACCTTGCTCGGTGGCTCGTTTTCCCTTACGCAGTTCGGCGATGGCAGCGACAAGTTGTTGCTGTGTCATGCCGGCGTCTTTCAGGATTGCCGAGGCAGGGGAGTGGGTGGTGAACAGTCCCATGAGCATGGCCTCTATGGTCACATACTGGTCGCCTTGGCGCTGGGCAAAGTCGGCAGCGCTTTGCAAGGCCTTGCTGGTGTCGCCACTCAGATAGGGCTCACCGCCGTTCACTCGCGGCAGATGCGACAACTCGGCGTTGAGCGTGCGTTCAATCGTAGCGGGGTTTACATCGAGTTTTTGAAAAATGAATTTCAGCACCGAATCGCCCTCGCTCATCATTGCCTTGAGCACGTGTACGGGCTCAATGGCTTGGTTACCGGCTCCGCGAGCAATCTCCACGGCGCGCTGAATAACCTCTTGGCTCTTGATTGTGTAGTTGTTGAAGTTCATTGTATATTTCTCCTTTCTTTTGCCTCATTACACTGCAAGAGTGCGGCCATCGCCCATTTTGTGACAAAATGTCACTTAATGTGCGTTGTTCCAGTGGGTTAACCGCCATTCTGTCATTTTGTCGGTCTCTTTGTCACGTTTGTATGATTGCACGCCCCCCAGTTTTTTGATAGAAAAATCTCCGAAAACCATTATTTCTTAAAAATTTTGCTCAAAAATGTTGTATTATTCAAAAAATCTGCATAACTTTGCAACATAATACAAAATCAATAAATAAATATTCATTCAAAATTTGCATCATGGATACGAAGAAATTCTACTTGAGCGAGCAGGACATACCTCACGTGTGGTATAATATTGTGGCCGATATGCCCAACAAGCCGGCTCCCCTTATCCACCCCGGCACCAAGCAGCCTATCAAGGCAGAGGACCTCTATCCGCTGTTTTCCAAGGCTGGCAGTGACCAAGAGTTGAACACCACCGACCGCTTCATTGAGATTCCCGATGAGGTGCGCGATTTGTATCGCATTTGGCGTCCCACTCCACTGGTACGTGCCCGCGCGCTCGAGCAGGCACTCGACACCCCCGCGCACATCTATTTTAAGAATGAGAGCGTGAGCCCCGTGGGTTCTCACAAACTCAACTCGGCGATTGCCCAAGCCTACTATTGCAAAGCCGAGGGCGTGACCAACATCACCACCGAGACCGGTGCGGGGCAGTGGGGTGCAGCCTTGTCGATGGCAGCCAAGCACTTTGGCCTTGAACTGGCTGTGTACATGGTGAAGATATCCTATGAGCAAAAGCCCTATCGTCGCAGCATCATGCAGACCTATGGCGCACAAGTCATCGCTTCCCCGTCGATGTCGACCAAGGCCGGGCGCGCCATCCTCACCGATCGTCCCGACTATCAAGGTTCGTTGGGAACGGCCATCAGTGAGGCTGTGGAATTGGCCATGAGCACACCTAATTGTAAATATGTGCTCGGCTCGGTGCTCAACCAAGTGTCGCTCCACCAGACTGTGATAGGTCTTGAGGCCGAGAAGCAGATGGAGATGGCTGGGGAATATCCCGACACGGTGATTGCCTGCTTTGGTGGCGGCAGCAACTTTAGCGGCATCGCCTTCCCGTTCTTGCGTCACAACATCAGCGGGCAGCGCAACACGCGATTCATCGCTGCCGAGCCGGCATCTTGCCCCAAACTCACTCGCGGCGTGTTCCAATATGACTTTGGCGACGAGGCCGGCTACACGCCGCTCATCCCCATGTACACGCTGGGCCACAATTTCTCGCCCGCCAATATCCATGCCGGCGGATTGCGTTACCATGGTGGCGGCTCCATCGTGAGCCAACTCAAGCACGACGGCCTCATCGATGCTGTCGATATTGCCCAACTCGACACCTTCAAGGCAGCCACCCTGTTTGCTCGCACCGAGGGCATCATTCCGGCGCCGGAGTCGTCACACGCCATTGCCGCAACCATCAACGAGGCATTGAAGGCGAAGGTGGCTGGCGAGAAGAAGGTCATCCTGTTCAACCTCTCGGGACATGGACTCATCGACATGACGGCCTACGACCGCTACTATGCTAACGACCTGACCAACTATGAGGTCACCGAGGAAGAGATTCGTCGCAACACCGCCGCACTCGAGAAAATCTTGTAACAGAACCATAGAGAAAACAGCATTATCAGAAAAAAAGGCTCACCGAGTGAGCCTTTTTTTGCGGCGCCTCGGCAAAACTCAAATAAATTTGGTTTTGCTCTCGGTTTGCAGTAACGTTGCTCCCTTCGGTCGCGAAGTTACGCGGCACCTCGGCAAAACTCAAATAAATTTGGTTTTGCTCTCGGTTTGCAGTAACTTTGCAAAGCAAATTGTAGAGACTTGGCGCAGTGACGCGACTTGAAAACATATTGCGACGCCTTGTGGTGGCCATGCTGTTGTGCGTGGCGACCACGAGTTGCTTCACGGGCGTGGAGAGTACGCCGCGCGTGACCGCCCGCGACGTAGAGCGCGCCTTGTCGAGCAAGCACGAGCCGCAGTCGTCACTACTCAATCTTGTGCCCGACTCGGTGCCCGCATGGCAAGAGGGCAAGCAGTTTTATGTGTGTGACGACCAGGCCCGCATGCTCATGTCGCGCTCGGCCAGTTACGACATCGACACGCTGCACCTGGGGCATCGCATGGTGACCTATGCAGGCTATTCCACTGGCGATTTGCTCGACAACCGCCCCAGCATCAATTTGCGTTTTGCCAGTGGCCGCGACACCTTGCTCTACCGCACCGGCAAGACCATGCAACAATTCTCGCCGTCGTTTTCCATCCCGCTTTTCATCGACATGGACCTCGTGGCGCAGGCGCATCGACAACTTGCCGGTCGCGAACTCTACATCATGTCGCCCATCTGGTATGACCGCTCGAGCGAGCAGATGCTCACAGGTCGTCATTATGTGCGTGTGCGCATCGACAGCGTTCAACCTGGCAACAAGGTGCTGCCGCTGCGTGTGCTGTTCACGGCGCTCGATGGCGGCGAACACGCGATGGTGTGGGTGGCCACCGACCGCACGATGCGCGACCGTGGCATCGACGCCCTCTTTGTGGAGCGTGACCCGCGCGCCGACCATCGCGACATCAGCGATGCCACATGGCGGCTCATCATCAACGGCAAGGTGGCCGAAGACATGACCAAGCAGGAATGTCGCTTGGCATTGGGGTCGCCAAAGCGGATAACGCCCATCCACGACCAGTCGGGCCTCAGGGAATATTGGTACTACGATGGCGGGGCCTATCTGTTCTTCGTGGATGGCTTGCTTAAAAGGTATCGTCTATGACGCACGACCCTCTTGAAATAGAGTTTTTGGGCACTGGCACCTCAACTGGCGTTCCCGCACTGGGATGCGAGTGCGACGTGTGCCATTCCAGCGACCCTCGCGACGTGCGGTTGCGCACCTCGGCCATCGTGCGTTATCGTGGCGTGAATCTGCTCATTGACTGCGGTCCCGACTTCCGCACGCAGATGCTTCGCGCCAGTGATAGTCGCCTCGACGCGTTGTTGCTCACACATATCCACTATGACCATGTGGGAGGCCTTGACGACCTGCGCCCTTATTGCTATCAAAGAGACTTTCCCATCTATGCCAAGCAAGATGTGATTGACGCCCTCCATGCCCGCTTGCCATACTGCTTTGCCGAGCATCCCTATCCTGGGGTGCCCTTGCTGCACATCACACCCATCGACACCGCGCCGTTTGAGGTGCAAGGAGTAGAGGTGATACCCGTGCCCGTCCATCACTATTGGCTCGATATTGTGGGATTTAGGATTGGCCCGCTCACCTATATTACCGACGCTAAAACCATCGATGACGACGTGGTGGATTCGCTGCGCGGCACGCGTTTGCTCGTGGTGAATGCGCTGCGCAAGAAAACGCACTTGTCGCACATGTGCCTTGACGAGACGCTCGAGGTGGTGCGTCGTGTGCAGCCCGAGCGCGCCCTGTTGGTGCACATGAGTTGCGCCATGGGCTTTCACGACGAAGTGCAGCGCGAGTTGCCGCCAGGCGTGGAATTGGCCTACGACGGGCTCATCGTAAATGTGTGACGCCACCCTCACGAAAAAACTTATTAACAAGTATCCACTTTGTGCCACATTCTGAATGCAGAGTGTGTTTTTTTTGCTAACTTTGCACGATTGTAATCGTAAAGAGTTTTCCAAAATTGGCAACAATTATCTCTATAATCATAGGATGCATTTCTATAGGCATCATGTTGTCGGCTCCCATGGGGCCCATAGGCATTCTCACTGTTCAGCGCACGCTCAACAATGGTCGTGAGTCGGGCTTTTTCACTGGTGTTGGAGCCGCTATCAGCGACTTGTTCTATTGTATGCTCACTGGTCTGGGCATTTCAATGGTGACCGACTTCATCAGCACTCACGAGAACATTTTGCAAATTGTGGGTAGTGTGCTGCTCATCGTTTATGCCATCTACATGATTATCCATAAGCCTGTGACCACGGTGAAAGACGACAACAACGTGAAGGATGACCGCGTGCGCGACACCCTCACGGGTTTTCTGTTCACCCTGTCCAATCCGCTCATCATTTTCCTTGTGATACCGCTGTTTGCCCGCTTTGGCTTCCCGCTGCCCGAGTTCAAATGGTACCACGTGGTGATGGGCTATATATTCATTGTGGTGGGCGCTTTGCTGTGGTGGATAGCCATCACCTACACGGTGGACAAGGTGCGCGCGCGGTTCAACATCCACAGTATGTTGCGCATCAACCGGGTGATGGGTGCCATCTTGGTCG
>CACWKM010000052.1:1700-17157 GCA_902761475.1 uncultured Bacteroidales bacterium | reverse complement strand
GACTGAAAAGAATCACATTATAAATAACACAAACACCTCAATATTTCATCAACCTGCATGAAGACTTATACCTATCAAGAGGCCTATGAAGCCTCGTTGAAGTACTTTGACGGCGATGAACTTGCTGCCCGTGTGTGGGTGAGCAAATATGCGCTGAAAGACTCGTTTGGCAACATCTACGAGTTGACCCCTGCCGATATGCACCATCGTATCGCGCGTGAGATTGCTCGCATCGAAAGCAAGTATGCCAACCCCATGAGTGAGCAACAAATCTTTGACCTGATGGACCATTTCCGTTACATCGTGCCGCAGGGCAGCCCCATGGCAGGCATCGGCAACAACTTTCAGGTGGGTTCATTGTCAAACTGTTTCGTGATAGGTCTTGATGGCGACCCCGACAGTTATGGTGGCATCATCAAGATTGACGAGGAGCAGGTTCAACTCATGAAGCGCCGTGGAGGTGTGGGTCACGACTTGTCGCACATTCGCCCCAAAGGTTCGCCGGTGAAGAACTCGGCGCTCACCTCGACGGGCTTGGTGCCCTTCATGGAGCGTTACAGCAACTCCACGCGCGAGGTGGCACAAGATGGACGCCGTGGCGCACTGATGCTCACGGTGAGCATTAAGCACCCCGACAGCGAGTCGTTCATCGACGCAAAGATGACCGAGGGCAAGGTGACCGGCGCCAATGTGAGCGTGCGCATCGACGACGAGTTCATGCAGGCTGCCGTCGATGGCAAGGAGTATGTGCAGCAATATCCCATCGACAGCGACGCCCCCATCTACACCAAGAGCATCGATGCCGCCAAGTTGTGGAACAAGATTGTACACAACGCTTGGAAGAGTGCCGAGCCTGGCGTGCTGTTCTGGGACACCATCACGCGTGAGGCAGTGCCCGATTGCTATGCCGACCTGGGATTCCGCACCATCTCTACCAACCCCTGTGGTGAGATTCCGTTGTGCCCCTACGACAGTTGCCGCTTGATAGCCATCAACCTCTATAGTTATGTGGAGAATCCGTTCACGCCGCAGGCACGTTTCAACTACGACCTGTTCCGCGAGCATGTGGCATGTGCCCAGCGCATGATGGACGACATCATCGACCTGGAGATGGAGAAGATAGATAAAATCCTCTCTAAGATTTCCACCGACCCCGAGACCGATGAGGTGAAGCAAACCGAGTTGCACTTGTGGAACAAAATCCGCACCAAGACGTTGAAGGGCCGTCGCACTGGCGTGGGTACCACTGCCGAGGGCGACATGGTGGCAGCCATGGGGTTGCGCTATGGCACCGACGAGGCTACGGAGTTCTCGGTGAGCGTGCACAGGGCGTTGGCACTGGCAGCCTATCGTTCGAGCGTGGTCCTGGCCGAAGAGCGCGGCGCGTTTGAAATCTATGACGCCGAGCGCGAGAAAAACAATCCTTACATCAACCGTCTGCGCGAGGCCGACCCCGAACTTTACGACCTGATGGTGAAACATGGTCGGCGCAACATCGCTTGCCTCACCATCGCGCCCACAGGCACCACGAGTCTGCTCACCCAGACCACATCGGGCATTGAGCCGGTGTTCTTGCCAGTGTATAAGCGTCGCCGCAAAGTCAACCCCAACGACAAGGACGTGCATGTGGACATCGTGGACGAGAACGGCGACTCCTTCGAGGAGTATATCGTGTACCACCACAAGTTCGTCACTTGGATGAAGGAGGCGGGCATTGAGGTGCGCAGTGACTACAGCCAGGAGCAACTTAACGACATCGTGGCGCGTTCGCCCTATTACAAAGCCACATCGAACGATGTGGACTGGGTGGCCAAGGTGCAGATGCAAGGTCAAGTGCAAAAGTGGGTAGACCACAGCATCAGCGTGACCATCAACCTTCCTAACGACATCAGCGAGGAGATGGTGGGCAAACTCTATGTGGAGGCTTGGCGTAGCGGTTGCAAGGGCTGCACGGTCTATCGCGATGGTTCGCGCACCGGAGTCCTCGTCGCACTCAGCGAGAGCGACAAGAAGAAGGAGAAAGAGAAACAGCCTCACTACATCGCCGACGAGGAGCACATCCTCAAACGCCCCATCGAACTGGAGGCCGATGTGGTGCGCTTCCAGAACAACAAGGAAAAATGGATTGCCTTTATTGGACTGGTCGATGGGCGTCCCTATGAGATTTTCACTGGTATTGCCGATGACGATGAAGGCATCTTCTGTCCCAAGTCGGTGACCAAGGGCAAAATCATCAAGGCGGTGGACGACCGTGGCGTGAAGCGCTACGACTTCCAGTTCATCAACAAGCGCGGTTTCAAAACCACCATCGAGGGCCTCTCGGAGAAGTTCAATCCAGAGTTCTGGAACTATGCAAAACTCATCAGCGGCGTGTTGCGCTATGGCATGCCCATTGAGCAAGTGCTTAAGTTGGTGAGCAGCCTGGAACTGAACAACGAGAGCATCAACACTTGGAAGATGGGTGTGGAGCGCGCGCTCAAGAAATATCTGCCCAACGGCACGAAGGCGAAAGGCCAGACTTGCCCCAACTGTGGTCAGGAAACACTCGTTTACCAAGAGGGCTGCCTCATTTGCACCAACTGTGGCACCTCGCGCTGCGGTTGACACACTTTGAGAACTAAATGATTGGGACGCAAAAATTTTGCGTCCCAACTAATATCACGAAATCTAATAAAACCTAACAATGGTCGTCACGTTTAGTCTTGAATATGTTACCGACTGGGGACAAGAGTTGTATATTGTCGTGGGCAGCGACTACGACAATGCGCAACTCATGGCTTATCAGCCGGGTTTCAGGTGGTCTATCACGCTCGATGTGGAGCCTCGTCACGACGGTGACTTGCACTATCGTTACTTGGTGCGCACCAATGGGCAACTCTCTCGTGAGGAGGCTTGCCCGCATGTGCTGCGCGTGCCCGAGGGCGCACAGCGTCTCAATGTGCTTGACGCTTGGCATGACCAGCAGCCCAGTTTCCCTGCTGCGGGACAAGTGATAACAACCGGCTATTTTGAGCGTCGCCGCGAATTGTTGCAGCCCGTGGAGCCGGGTAGCGTCACGCTGGTGCTCACGGCACTCGACATGCTCTCGCACAATCATGCGCTGGCCGTGGTGGGAGCCACGCCATCGATGGGCGTGTGGAATCCCGCTAATGCACGCATGCTCACGCACACCGAGCGTCACACTTGGGAAATCACGCTCCAGATTCCTGCTCACGAGACACAGGTGGAATATAAATTCCTCGTTGTGGACACCGAAACCGGCGAAGTGGTGGAGTGGGAGAACGGTGTGAACCGCTGGCTGCCGTCGAATCTCGTCGCCGATGCGGTGAATGTGGTCACGTCGTTGCATTACCGCACGCGGTTGCGTCCCATTACGGGTGTGGGCACCCGTGTGGCTGTGATGCAACTGCGTAGCGACCACAGTGCCGGATGCGGCTCGTTTACCGATTTGGTGCGTCTCGTCAACTGGGCCCACGCAACCGAACAGCAGGCCATCGTGCTCACCCATACGTTCGTCTCAACCATCAACGCTCTGCGGTGGGGCTTGTCGCCCGCCACACGCCGCGCCATTGCCGACTATGCACTCGACGTGATATTTCTCGATGTGAGCGCGGTGGGCAACCTCGTCGACAAGAAGCGCCTCGCCGAGCATCAGCGTGCCAGCATGGCGCTGAACAACGAGTGTGTGGTCAATCCGCGTCGCGTGGCCGAGGTGAAGTTGGCCCATCTTTACGACCTCTATCAAGAACAGGCCGCCAACCTGTCACGCCAGCGCGGTTTCCGCACGTTTGTGCGCGACAACGAGTTCTGGCTGAAACCGTATGCCGCGTTTGTCATCTTGAGCGAGTTGAAGAAGGGTGCCGACTGCTCAAATTGGGGGCAATATGCCACCTACGATGCCCAAGCCATCGAGCGGTTCTTGAAGAATCGCGCTGCTGACTGCGAGTTTGTTTACTATGTGCAATATCACCTCTATCGCCAGTTTCATGCGGTGTGCGCCCATGCGGCGAAGTGCGGCTTGAGGCTTGCCTATGAGGTGAATGAAAATCATCCGGTGTCGAGTGCCGAGGACATTGAGCATCTTCTCACGCAGCGCCATGCGAGCCTGGTGACTGTGCCGCTGGCATCATGGCCGCTATTGGTGGGCATGGTACCGCCCAGCAAAGATGCCAAGAATCCCTATCGCCGATTGTGGATGAGTGTGGAGGCGTTCACGGCCAACACGGCACTGAAACGACGCATCCTGGCGTTGCTGAACGACGAAGATTAAAGCGAAACGCTTGCAATAGTATGGAAAAGGGAGCAGATGAGGCTATTTCTTCTGCTCCCTTTTGTCGGGCCGTGGACGCTGAGGTCGCGGCTTGGCTGATGAATGGCCTCCGTGCGGATAGAGCCGCTCGAGCAAGTCGGTGCGGTGCATGCGACGCAGGGAGCGCTGGATGTCCTGACGATACTTCGCGTCGTACCAGAAGAAATACTTGCGTTGGGCCAGTTTCTCCTCTTTGCCGTGTGCCGAATAAATGGGCTGCAACGTGTAGGGGTGCAATCCCGTGTAGAACGCCTCGGTGGCCACTGTCATGGGAGTGGGGGTGAAATCTTGCACCTGCTCCAAATGGAAATCGAGTTCGCGGGTGAGCACGGCGAGTTCTGCCATGTCTTCCTCGTGACAGCCGGGGTGCGACGAGATGAAATAGGGGATGAGTTGCTGGTTGAGGCCATACTTGTGGTTCACCTTGTCGAACAAAACCTTGAAGCGCCTGAACAGGCTAAACGACGGCTTGCGCATGATGGCGAGCACGGCGTCGCTGGTGTGCTCCGGCGCCACTTTCAGACGGCCCGACACATGATGGGCGATGAGTTCCTCGTTGTACTGCGCGTTCACTTTGTCCACAGCCGGGTCGCCGGTGCGGTGCATGGACAAGTCGTAGCGCACGCCGCTGCCCACAAACGATTTTTTAACCTGCGGCAAGGCATCGACGGCATGATACACGTCGAGCAGCGCGCTGTGGTCGGTGTTCAGGTTGCTGCATGGTTGCGGGTGCAGGCATGAGGGGCGCGCGCAGCGTTTGCAGCGTTCCAGGTCGCGTCCACCCAAGGTGTACATATTGGCGCTTGGTCCGCCCAAGTCGCTAATGTATCCTTTGAAGTCGTCCATGGCCACCACTTGCTTGACTTCGCGCATGATGGAGGCCTTGCTGCGCGAGGCAATGAACTTGCCCTGGTGCGCGCTGATGGTGCAGAAGGCGCAGCCACCGAAACAGCCGCGATGCAGGCACACCGAATGGCGAATCATCTCATAGGCAGGAATGTGCTTGCCGCGGTAGCGCGGGTGGGGCAGTCGCGTGTAGGGGAGGTCGAACGAAGCGTCGATTTCGCTGGTGGTCATCGGCGGATTGGTGCGGTTGACCTTGATGGCGATGTCGCCCGTGGCTTGCCACAACGTGTGGCCGTGCCACAAGTTGCTCTCGATTTCGATGTGCCGGAAGTTTTCGGCATGGGCGCGCTTGCTAGACAGGCACTCCTCGTAGGGATGCAGCACCACATCGGTGGTGTCGCCAGTGGGAATCTCGTTCAAGGGGCGACGCACCACCGTTTGGGGAATATCGGTCAACTGGTCGATGCGCTTGCCTTGCTGCAGGGCCTGTGCAATCTCTACCACGGGTTTTTCGCCCATGCCATAGACGAGCATATCTGCCGGGCTGTCGATGAGGATGCTGGGCCGCAAGCGGTCTTGCCAGTAGTCATAGTGCGCCAGTCGCCGCAACGATGCCTCGATGCCACCCGCAATCACGGGTACATCGGGGAAGTGCCGTTTCAGAATTTCGCTGTAGACGATGGTGGGGTAGTCGGGTCTCGCTCCGGGGCGGGCGTCGGGCGTATAGGCGTCGTCGCTACGTCGCCGCCGTGCGGCAGTGTAATGGTTGACCATGGAGTCCATGGCGCCGGCGTAGACACCAAAGAAGAGCCGTGGCGTGCCAAGTTTGGTGAAGTCACGCAAATCGTCTCTCCAGTTGGGTTGTGGGACGATGGCCACACGATAGCCGTGAGCCTCAAGCACGCGTCCTATCACGGCGGCACCCATCGAAGGGTGGTCGATGTAGGCATCGCCACTGAACAGGATTACGTCGATGTAGTCCCATCCCAGTCGTTCCACCTCCTTGCGCGAGGTGGGCAACCATAGTGGCGCGGTGTGTTGCGTGTCTTGTTGCATGACTAAGCATTGTCGCCGAGCGTCGCGAGGCGCTCTTGAAGTTTGAGAATTTCGTCGCGATATTGTGCTGCCTCGAGAAAATCCATTCGCCGTGCCGCTTCGAGCATTTGATGTTTGAGCCGCTCGATGGCTTTTTCCATTTGCGGCCGACTCATGTAGGCCACCACCGGATCGGCGGCAATGCCCGCCGAGGCGCGGTCAAATTCATTGGCACCCATCTGTTGACGGAGTTGTGCGGTGTCGCCCACGTTGCTCTCATATTTGCGCGCGTGCTTACGCTGCTCGTCGTTGCGCTCCATGTCGGTATCAACGCCAATAATCGCATTGCGCGCCTTGATGATGGCTTGCGGTGTGATGCCATTTTCCTCGTTATACTTCAACTGCATAGTGCGCCGTCTATCGGTCTCATCGATAGTGAGTTGCATTGACTCGGTGATTTTGTCGGCGTACATGATGACCGTGCCGTTGAGGTTGCGAGCGGCACGTCCAGCGGTTTGCGTGAGCGAGCGATGGCTTCGCAAAAAACCTTCCTTGTCGGCATCGAGAATGGCCACCAACGAGACTTCCGGCAGGTCCAGACCCTCCCTCAGCAGGTTCACGCCCACAAGCACATCGATGGCCCCGGCACGCAGGTCGTCGATAATCTGTATGCGGTCCATGGTCTCGACATCGCTGTGCATATAGGCGCAACGAATGTCGAGTTTGGCCAGGTAGTTGGTGAGTTCCTCGGCCATGCGCTTGGTGAGTGTGGTGACGAGTGTGCGCTCGCCATGCTCCACGCGGAGTTGAATCTCCTCGATGAGGTCGTCGACTTGCCCACGCGACGGTCGCACCACAATCTTGGGGTCGAGAAGGCCAGTGGGGCGTATGATTTGCTCTGTGACCACACCTTCGCTTTGCTGTAACTCGTAGTCGGCTGGTGTGGCGCTCACATAGATAGTTTGATGCGTGATAGCCTCAAATTCCTCAAATCGCAGCGGACGGTTGTCAAGTGCTGCCTCAAGACGGAAGCCATAGTGCACAAGGTTGGTCTTGCGGCTTTGGTCGCCGCCATACATGGCGCGAAGTTGCGGAATGGTCACATGGCTCTCGTCGATGATGGTGAGGAAATCCTTGGGAAAATAGTCGAGCAGGCAGAATGGCCTCATGCCGGGTTTGCGGCCATCGAAATAGCGCGAGTAGTTCTCTATGCCCGAGCAATATCCCACTTCGCGAATCATCTCCAGGTCATAGGTCACCCGCTCGTAGAGTCGTTTTGCCTCGGCATGTCGGGCTTCGCGATTGAACGCCTCCACTTGCGTGCCCAGGTCCACGTCGATGCGTCCCAGCGCATTCGCCATGCGCTCTTTGGTGGTCACGAAGATGTTGGCGGGGAAGATGCGGAACGCCTCCACGGTCTCGCGAGGCAGGTAACTGCGCGGGTCGAGCAGTTGCAGCGTCTCAATTTCGTTGCCCCAGAAGATGACGCGCAGCATGATGTCCTCGTCGCTCAGGTAAACGTCAACCGTGTCGCCCTTGACACGGAAATTGCCCATTCTCATGTCCACCTCATTGCGTGAGTAGAGCGCATCGACAAGCCGTCTCAGGAAGGCATCGCGGTTGAGGTGGTCGCCCACACGCACCTCGATGGCCCCAGCCTCGATGTCCTCGGGATTACCCATGCCATAGATGCACGACACGCTGCTCACCACCACGATGTCGCGGCGACCAGACAGCAGCGCGGTCACTGTGGAGAGGCGCAGGCGCTCAATTTCGTCGTTGATGGCCAAGTCCTTCTCGATGTACTTGTCGGTGGCGGGGATGTAGGCCTCGGGCTGGTAGTAGTCGTAGTAGGACACGAAATAGTGCACCGAATTTTCAGGAAAGAAACTCTTGAACTCGGCATAGAGTTGTGCCGCCAGGGTCTTGTTGTGCGACAGCACCAATGTGGGTCGCCCGGTGCGGGCTATCACATTGGCCATGGTGAAGGTCTTTCCCGAACCGGTGACTCCGAGCAGGGTCTGATAGGGCACACCGTTCACCACGCCATCGCTAAGTTGTTCAATGGCCTGCGGCTGGTCGCCCGTGGGGGCGTAATGTGCATGAAGTTTAAAATCCATCGGTTGCCTGCGTTTTCCTTCTAAACTGCAAAAATAGTCAAAAAACTTCGACTATGAAAGCCCTGGGCGGTGTCACAACCCCACCGCTTGTCGGTAGGCGATGACCTTGTTTTGATAGTCGGCAAAGGCATCGGTGCGTTTGTCGCAGGCTTGCTGATAGAGCAGTTGCGCCTCGAGCAAGTCCGACATCTTATTGATTCCGGCGTTGTAGTGGTCGCGGTTGATGCGCAAGTTTTCTTCTGCTTGCACGATGCTGAGTTCGGCAAGCGAAAGTTGTTCGCGGGCTTCGACCAGGTTGTCCCATGCGTGCTGCATGCCTATGACCAACAGTTGCGCATTGTCGGCCTGCTGCTCCATGGCTTTGCGTTGCTCGATTTTCTTCTGCTTGATTGCGTGCGAGCCTCCCCACCAACCCGAGATGGGCACGCTCACTGTGGCAAAAATCATGCCGAAAGATTGTCCCTTGTCGAGCAAGTCGTGGTAGTTATATCCTGCTCCCACGGCAATTGTGGGCAGGTTCTTGCCCGTTTCCATGCGCACTTGTAGTTTCGAAGCCTCCACCTGTTTCTCCAGCAGTTGATACTCATTGGTGGCATACAGAGCCGTTTGATGGTCGCGACGAAGGGTTTCTGGCTCAATGAGCGTGGCGGGATGGACCAGCGTGAAGGTGGTGTCCTGCATGCCGCAGTATTGTGCCAGCAGCATGTGCGACAGGGCAATGGCGTTGTTCACTCGCAGTTTTTGGCTCGCAATCTCGTTTTGCCGCAATTGCACCTGCAGCAAGTCGTTGCGCATAGCCACCCCGACCCTTACAGCCAGTTCCACATCCTTGTGAATGTCGTTGAGCAGCGACTCGGCGGCGGCAATGGTGCGTGACTTTTCTTGCAGTGTGACGATTTGCCAAAAATACTGTGCCGCCGTCTTCTCCACTGTGTTTTCGGCGAGATTCAGTTGCAAGCGGCTAGCGTCCTCGGCCACTCTTGCCAGCTTGTTGCCGTTCACGATTTGTCCGCCGGCAAAGACGGGTTGCGTGGCCGACACGCCCGCCACAATGCCATGTTTCAACATGGAGAAACTAATGGGGGCGGCAAGTCCGGCAAGGGACTCGGGCGGCAACAGTTGAGCCAGTGTTGCACCCAGTTCGGGGGTGATGAACTCCGACGGGTTGATGTCCATCGTTGCCATGGGCTTATTGGCGTTGAACCATAGGCCCGTGGCACTCACACTGGGGAAGAAATTGGTGAAAGCCTGCTTGCGCTGTTCTTGCGCTGCCTCCACATTGTGCCGTGCGGCAGTGGCCGTGGCGTTGTTGCGCAGGGCAAGTTGAGTGACTTGTTCCAGCGTGTATTGTTGCCCGGTCGCGTGCAGGAAGCACAGGGCGACTATGATGGTCGAAATAAACTGTTTCATGTGTCGTGTGATGGTTATTTCAAATTGACTTTCCAATAGACTACCGGTAGCATGGTCACAACCATGATGAGCGACCCGATGCCACCGGCAAAGATGGTCACGCCCACGGGCATCCAGAACGAAGATTGTGCGATAATCATGGGCACCACGCCCACTGCCGTGGTGGCGGTGGTGAGGAAGATGGGCACCATGCGTCGCTTGCCGGCATCGTAGGCCGCCTGGCGCACAGCTTCGTTATAGTCTTTGTGATATTGCTGGCGCATCTCCTCGGTGATTACAGGAGGCTTCGGGTGAGCAGCGACAAAGCGTTTCACCAAGTCGTTGGCATGCTCAAAGATGAGAATTTCGTTGCGCATAATCATTCCCATGAGCGTGATGAGTCCCATGATGGAGGTGAGTCCCAGGGTGCGGTTCATGAGTCCTAGACCGATGAGCGCGCCGGGGAGCATCAGCCCAAGCGCCGACATGCACACGGTGGTGATGCCATATTTCTTGAAGTTGAACAGGAGGAAGAAGAACACGATAATCATCGAGATGGCAATGCCGCCAGTGATTTGCGGCATGGCTTCGCTGTCGTATTCTATTTCTCCGCCCACCTCGGCTCGTGTGCCTTGCGGAAGTTCAATCTCGTTCTCCATGATGTCGGCGATGCGCTTCTCCACTGGCGCGGCATAGGTGCCTCTTGCCAGTTCGGCGGTGACAGTGATGCACCTCTCGCCGCCACGGTGCATGATGCGGGTCTGGCTCCACAGCGGGCTTACCTTGGCGACTTGCCGCAGTGGCACGGTGTTGTTGTCGCCATCGGGGAGGGCACCCGACAGTAGCGTGAAGGGGCTGGTCACGCCCAAGTTCTCGATGGAAGAAAACTTCATGTCGCTGTCGTCTTTCACGATGATGGGTAGTTCGTAGTCGTCTTCCCACACTTCGCCCACTCGCAGAGGGCAGCATGTAGTCGGAGTGTACCCATTCCAGTTCGGGCATCGTGCGCATGCGTGCCATGAGCCGCTCGGCTGCCACATGCAGCGAGTCAATGTCGTCGTGATAAAAGCGGTATTCCAGTTCGGGCACCTCAAGGAAGTCGAGGCGCTTGAAGCGGATGTTTGCCTCGGGGAATGCCTCGGCCCACTGCGGCTGATACTTGTGCAGCAAGTCGAGGGTGGCCTTGTGCGATTGCGTGTTGACGATGAACTGCGCAAAGTTCTTCCCCGCCATTTGTGGCGCATAACAGGTCATGAATCGAGGCGATGAGCATCCCATAAACGATGTGATGCCGGTCACCTGCTCGTCGGCCTGCAACACTTTGCGCAGCGAGTCGGCCACGATGCGCGTCTCATTCAAACCTTTGCCCTCGGGCAGGAACACTTCCACGGCAAACTGGCTGCGGTCGGCAAAGGGGAAGAGGCGCACCTTGAGGGCGGGCACGATGAGCAGCGACAGCGTGACGATGGCCAAGCCGCCGCCTATGGTGAGCCATGGACGTCTGAACGTGAAGTTGAGCACGCGCTCATAGGTGCGCTGCACCCATGTGGTGATGGCGTTGCCCTGCGTGTTCACCTTGTCGGGCTTGATGATGAGCACTTCGAGGAATGGTATCACCATCACGGCGAGGAATAGCGACACAATGAGGTTGATGCCTATGGTCCAGGGGAAATCGTTTATCGCATCGAGGAACGCTCCCTTGAAGGTGATGAGCAGCGGGAAGAAGATAACGCTGATGCACAAGGTGGCGAGCATCATGGGCATGAAGTATTGCTTTGCCGAGTCGATGGCGGCTTTTTTCGGTTCATAGCCCTTGCCCCTGCCAGGGTGACGATGTTCAGTTCGATGTGCGCCATGTACATGATTGCCACCGAGATGAATGTGCTTAGCGGAATGGTGATTGCCGCCACGATGGCCGAGCGCAAGGGGAACAGCACCATCATCACCAGGATGATGATAATCATGGACGTGATGAGGTCGCGCAAGAACGAACTCACACTCTCGCCCACGACTTTGGGCTGGTCGGCGATGCGGGTGATTCTCACATCGTCGGGGAGATGTTGCTCGCGGTAGTCATTGAGCGCTTTGTCCACATCCTTGCCATATTGCACGATGTTGTTGCCTGGCACCATCTCCAGCGACAACAAGACGCAAGGATGTCCGTCCTGCTCAATGTAGCCCGCATTGCCCTCGTATTCCCTGACGACCTTCGCCACATCGCGCACTCTTACCACTTTTCCCGACGCTGGACTGCTGAAGATGATGTGATTGGCAATCTCTTCTTCGCTGCGTTGTGTGGAGGCGATGTGGATGGGGATGTCCTGGTCGTTGTCGCTGATGCTTCCGCTGATGGTCGTCAAGCCTTGTGACTGCAGGCTTGAGAAGAGCGTTTGCTGCCCCACGCCATAGGCTTGCAAGCGCTGGCGGTCGACGTAGAGCGAGATTTGCTCGTGCTGCTCGCCGCACAGTTTCACGGCTGCCACGGCAGGAATGCGGCGCAGACGGTCGGCAATGTCGTCGCTATAGTTCTGCAACTCGCGGTAACTGCGCTCATCGCTGTCGATGGCGATGAGCAATGCCGACGTGTTGCCAAAGTCGTCGTTGGCGATGACGGCAAGCACGCCACTTGGGAGCGACTGTTTGAACAACGTGAGGCCGTGCTTGATTTTGCTCCACACCTCGTCCTTGTTGTTCACATTGTCGTTGAGTTTCACCATGACAATGCACATGCCGTTTTGCGACGTGGTAGTGGTCTTGATGCGGTTCACCTCTTGAAAGGTGAACAGGTAGCGCTCCAGCGGTCGCGCCACTTGCTGCTCCACCTCCTCGGTGGTAGCGCCAGGATAGACCGCCACCACCACACCTTGACGAATGGTGAATGCCGGGAACTCATCCTTGGGCATGTCGTACATGCCGAAGACGCCAAGCACAAAGAAAATGCCGACGAGCAGCAACGAGATGGAGTAGTGCTCGAGCGGCCATTTTATCCAATCTAGAGACCGTTTCATAATGCTTTCAATAGATGACCTTTGTGCCTTCGCTTAACTTTTGATATCCCTCGACGACGACGCGCTGCTGAATGTGCACACCGCTATTGATGACCACGCGGTTTCCCACGGTGTTGCCAATCTCCACCGGTGTGCGATGGGCAGTGCCGTCGGTATCGACCGTCCACACGAAGTGTGAGCCGTCGGTACGGCCTTGCACGCTTGTCACGGGCAGCGTGATGACCTGGTTTCCGGCATTGCCTATTCCCTCAATCATCACGTTGGCAATCATGCCCGGCAGCAGTTTGCGGTCGGGGTTGGGCACATTCACCAAGATGTCGTAGGTGTGCGTGAAAGCATCGGCTTGAACTCCTTTTTCTATGCGTCCACCTTGCACCTTTTTACCCACAGCATCCACCTCGATTGTGGTGTGGGTGTTAGGCTGTATGGCACCGATTTCGCTTTCGGGAATCGACACGCGCACCTTGACGGTGGTGATGTCGAGTATGGTGACGATGGCTTGCGACGGCATGGCCGTTTCGCCTGCTGCGAGGATGTGTCGTCCCACGATGCCGCTTACTGGTGCCGTGAGCCGCGTGTCGCTCACACTTTTGCGGGCAATCCGCTCGGTGGCGGTTGCCGAGCGCACGCCCGAACGTGCCGTCTGCAAGGCGGTTTCGGCTTGCCGCAGTTGGGTTTCTATCTCTATCCATTTGATTTCGGGCAGCGACCCGTTGTCGTGCAGAATCTTCATGCGGTCGTAGGCGTCTTTCGTCTGCGCATAGACGTTTTCGGCCTGTGCTACCATGTCGTGGGCTTGGTTGGTCATCGCCTGGGCGGCTTCGGCCGTGTTGTTCGCTGTGGAGGCATCCATCACGGCGAGTAACTGTCCGCGTTGCACGGGCTGCCCCTCGCTCACGAGCACTCGTTTCACGACACCCATACTGGTGAAACTCACCGCAGTAGCCTCACGTTCCTCAACAATTCCTATAAATGATGTCGCAGGGTTTTCGTTCTGGTTGTTCACCACTTCGGTTTTTACCCTGATGGGCTGTTTCGCGGCTTTTTTGTCGCCATTTCCGCAGCCACAACAAATCAAAGAAAAAGCAATCGCAGCATAGAAATAATTTTTCATTGCGTCATGTATTGTTACCCGTAGGGGGATGTGATTATATAGTCAATAAGATAGAGTTTCAAGATGTAATGCCCATTGCAATTTTTAGTAATGCGGTGGTAGTCAAAACATTAAATCTAAAAATGGGGCGGGCGCAAATTGTTCGCAAATTTCGTCAAAATCCTTGATGTATGCAAGAGTTTTCTCAACAAATCTAGCGATAGAAGCCATGCAGCAGGTTCAAATCGCTATTTAGTAGAAAAGAAATTGATTGTCAATCTTGTAACAATGCAAAAAAAAGTAGTATATTTGCATATTACTATAAAAACATACCATTAACGATAAAATACTCATGATTGATATCCATGAAGAAGTGTCTCGTTGCTTGCTTTGCAACGATGCTCCGTGTACCCGTGCAGCAGGTTGTGGCGATGTGGCGCGTGCCCTTCGCGCTGTTCGTTTCGGTAATGTGTCGCTCGCCTCGAAGTGGGTGGCCGATTGCGATGCCGATGCTTTGGCGCGTGCCGAGGCGGCCTGTATCCATTATGACCGTCCCATTCGCATTGCCGAGGTGTGTCGCCGTTTGCCCGCAGCAAATGATTGCGAATTGCCCTCGCTGGAGATAGATTTTTGCGGTCTCCACTGCGAGAATCCTTTCTTCCTGGCATCGTCGGCAGTGTGTACCAACTATGAGATGGTGGCGCGCGCGTTCGATGCCGGATGGGCAGGAGTGTTCTATAAGACCATCTGCCTTGATGTTATCAACGAGGTGTCGCCGCGTTTTGATGTCGTGCCGCGTGCCGGCGAGCGAGGTGACTTCATGGCGTTCCGCAATATGGAGCAACTTAGCGAGGCACCAGCCGAGGTGGATTTCGAGATTTTGGGCAGGTTGAAGAAGAACTATCCCAGCAAGATTGTCATTGCGTCAATCATGGGGTCGACCGAGGAAGAATGGATAGAACTCGCCAAGATGGCCGAGGCGGCAGGCGTGGATGCCATTGAGTTGAATTTCTCTTGCCCGCAGATGCGTTTGGCCGGCATGGGAAGCGATGTAGGGCAGAACCCGGAATTGGTCACGTTCTACACAACCTATGTCAAGCGTTCGGTTTCCATTCCCGTCATTCCCAAGATGACGCCTAACATCACGATGATTAACAGTGTCGCTATGGGGGCATATTTTGCTGGCGCCGATGCCATCAGTGCCATCAACACCATCAAGAGTGTGACGCTCTCCGACCGCGCCAAAGTGTCTGGCCTCAGGACAATATCCGGTCTTTCGGGCCGTGCCGTGAAGCCCATTGCCTTGCGCTTTATCATGGAAATGGCTAAAAACAAACTGATGAAGAAGATAACGCTCAGCGGGATTGGTGGCATTGAAACATGGCGCGACGCATTAGAGTTCATCCAGTTGGGCTGTAGCAATGTGCAGGTGTGTACCTCGGTGATGCAGTATGGCTATCGCCTTATCGACGACCTCACGTTGGGCCTTCGTCATTACATGGCCTCGCGTGGCGTGAAACATCTTTCTGAACTGGTGGGAGAGGAGTTGTCAAATTGCGTGCGTCCCTCCGACCTTGACCGCTCGACCATCGTCTATCCCATGGTCAATCAGGAGCGTTGCATAGGGTGCGGACGCTGCTATGTGTCGTGTATGGAT
>CACWKM010000052.1:0-1690 GCA_902761475.1 uncultured Bacteroidales bacterium | reverse complement strand
GTGTCGTGTATGGATGGCGGCCATCAAGCCATTGCGTGGGGCGAGGACCGTGTGCCTCACATCAAGGGGCAGCGTTGCGTGGGATGCCACTTGTGCAGCCTGGTTTGTCCCACGGGGGCCATCACCCAGGCCAAGCGAGTGCCCAAGAAAGCGAAGTGACAAAGGCCGATATCGTTTGCTACAATGCGATTATTGTGGTAACTTTGTAGCATGATATCGATACAAGGACTCAGAGTGGAGTTTGGCAGTGTGGTGTTGCTCGACGGCATCTCGTTTGTCATCAATCGTCGTGACCGCATCGCCCTCGTGGGGCGCAACGGTGCCGGCAAGTCCACATTGCTTAAGATAATCGCGGGTCACCAATCGCCCACTGGCGGTGTGGTGGCCCGTCCAACCGACGTAACCATCGGTTACTTGCCGCAGCAGATGCGTCTCGCCGACGACTGCACGGTGCGCGAGGAGGTGAACAAGGTGTTTGGCCATGTACAAGAACTCGACGACACCATCGCGCGACTGAATGAAGAGTTGCAAAGTCGCACCGACTACGAGAGCGATGACTATCAAGACCTCGTGGAGCGCCTTGCCCTCAAAACCGAGGCGCTTGCCTTGGCGCAGAGCGACAACTATGAGGGCGAAGTGGAGCGCACCCTGCTGGGCCTGGGCTTTGAGCGGACGGATTTCGACCGTGCCACGAGCGAGTTTAGTGGTGGCTGGCGCATGCGCATTGAGATTGCGAAACTGCTGCTCGCCAAGCCCGATGTGTTGTTGCTCGACGAGCCCACCAACCACTTGGACATCGAGTCCATACAGTGGCTCGAGGGGTTCCTCAAGACTCGTCAAGGCGCATTGATACTGGTGAGCCACGACCGGGCGTTCATCGACAACGTGACGCAACGCACCATTGAGATTTCATTGGGCCACATCTATGACTATCAAGTGAACTACTCGCGCTTTGTGCAATTGCGCCAGGAACGCGTGGAGCAGCAGCGCCGCGCCTACGAAAATCAGCAGAAACTCATCCACGACACCGAGGACTTCATAGAGCGTTTCCGCTACAAGCCCACCAAGGCGGTGCAGGTGCAGAGTCGCATCAAGCAACTCGAAAAATTGGAGCGCATAGAGATTGACGAGGTGGACAATTCGCGGTTGCGCCTGAAGTTCCCACCGGCTCCGCGGTCGGGCGACTATCCCATCATCGCCGAGGACTTGCGCAAGGACTATGGCTCCCTCAATGTGTTTGATGGCGTCACCTTCACCATTAAGCGTGGCGAGAAAGTGGCCTTCGTGGGCAAGAACGGTGCGGGAAAATCAACGCTCGTGAAGTGCATCATGGGCGAGATACCCTACGATGGCAACCTCAAGATAGGCCATAACGTGAAAATAGGCTATTTCGCTCAGAATCAGGCGCAGTTGCTCGATGAGCAACTCACTGTTTTCGACACCATCGACTATGTGGCTGTGGGCGATGTGCGCACGCGCATCAACGACATCTTGGGCGCGTTTATGTTCGGTGGCAAGGCCTCCGAGAAGAAGGTGAAAGTGCTCTCGGGTGGCGAACGCAGCCGTTTGGCCATGATACGTCTCTTGTTGCAACCAGTGAATTTGCTCATCCTCGATGAGCCTACTAATCACCTCGACATGCAGTCGAAGGAGGTGCTCAAAGAGGCCATCGCCGACTTCGACGGCACGG
>CACWKM010000051.1 GCA_902761475.1 uncultured Bacteroidales bacterium | reverse complement strand
CGCCAGTCGGCACGGTGATGGGCGCGTGCCACGATGCGCATGAGCGAGACGATGCTGGAGCGGTGTAGCGGGATGCCCAGCGTCACGTTCAGGTGCGTCACCTTCAGGCTGGTGGAGTTGATGAGCGGCATGAGCAGCGCCTCGTCGGGCAGCACGATGGCGGTGCCTATGGCGTTGTTGCTGTTGGCAATGCGCCCGCCGTCCACCATGAGGTCTATCTCGTGAAATGCCCGCTTGGCTTGCGCCATGTTGCCGGCTACCGCCACCTGCCGCAGCGTGGGCTGTGTGTCGATGACGTCGAGCGCTTCGGGCATGGGGTAGCGCTGGGCAAGTTCGTTAATCAAGTCCCACCAGGGTCCGCCGATTTTGCCTTGAGGCGACGCATTGTCCCACCAGAAGTGGGCCAAGTGCTTGTTGCGCAGCAGGTCGAAGATTTTCAATTCGCCAGCGGCAAGATCGGCAAATCCCACCATCACCACCATTGGCGCCTCGCCCTCGTGGTGCGCGGGCAGGTCATTCACCGTGTGGATGGCGCGCTGCACCATCATGCCCGGGCTGGTGAGGCCGCGCCGCGACAACTCATCGTGGAAATTCTTGTAGATAGTGGGCAGTGCATCCCACAGGCTATAGAAACGGCGGCGCACTTCGCCGCCAGGGGTGTTGGACTGCGAGTTGTTGTTGTCGTCGTGATGCATCCAGAATCGGTCGGCCTCTTCTTTCGCCAATCGCAGGTCGATGCCAAAGATGCGGCGAATGAGTTCCTTGAGGTCGTCTTCGAGGTAGTCGGTGCGCAGGTCGCGCAAATTGCCGATGTTGGTGTATAGGTCGCGCGCATCGACAAGGCTGCGGTCCACGTCGTTAAAATCGTTGACGATGATGCTGGCCCAGTGGACAAAGTGCTCCATGTCGTCGGCATTGTCACCCATCTCTTGCTTGTAGGCGCGATAGAGCAAGAACACGCTCTCGATAGATGTCACGGGCACCACCTGCGTGATGTCGCCCATCCACTCGATGAACGTGGTGACGCGCGGCAGCACCAGCGGCCCCTTGGCGTGCTCGTGAAGTTCGCGCTCAAAGAACTGCCCACTTCGGCGATTGGGAAAAACGAAAGTGATGTCCTTGAGGTGGCGAGGGTCGATTTGGTTGAGGTAGTACTGGGCGATTTGTCGAAGGAAACTGCGGGCCATAGTGATAAGGTCGAGGATGAGTTGTTTGAGTGTGAATGGGTGTGTTACACCTTAATGAGTATGGTGATGCGCACGGCGAGGTCAAAGAGGACGATGCGCGCGTTCACGTTGCCGGCGATGTCGGTCTCGGCACGGTTGAACTCGGCAAACATGCGTTCCACGTTGGCCGTGTTGATATAGGGGGCAAAGCGTGTGCTGAACGCCTCTTCCTCGCGCGTGAGGTAGTTGAGCGCGGGTTGGTGCAGGTTGTAGATGAAATTCTCTCTCACCTGTCGTGCCGCATAGTTCAGGAAACGCCTTGATTTCTCGCGTTTGTAGTCGGCTATGCGCTCGCTCCATGTCTTGAGTTTTGTCAGGTCGCGCATGTAGGCCAGTCGCATGAGTTCCACAAAGCGTTGGTGGAACTCCTTGTTCTCGCTGTCGCTGTCGAGCGTCTGCTCGGCGAGGGTGACATTGCCGTCGGCAGGGCCGGCGATGGCCATGGCGTCTTGCGCGTTCAGACCATAGGTGCGCATGAGGTAGTCGGCGATGACTTGCGCACTGGGGCGTTTAAGTTCCAGGCGTTGCGTGCGCGAGAAGATGGTGGGCAATATCTCGCTGGAGTTGTCGCTCACCAAGATAAACTTGCAGTCGTCGTAGGGTTCCTCGATGAGTTTGAGCAATTTGTTGGCCGCCTCGTCCAGCATTTTCTCGGGCAGCCACATGATGAGCACCTTGTAGCGCGTGGTGTAGGCTTTGAGGCTCATCTTGCGCACGATGCTCTCGCTCTCGCGCGTCATGATGCTGGGCTGGGCGTTTTCGTTCTTGAGCACGCGCAACCAGTATTGGTAGTCTTCCACCAGAGGCTTGTCGTGCAAGAACTGTCGCCACTCCTCCATGTAGTCGTCGCAACAACGCGGCGAACTGCTCTCGCCCTTGACGTAAGGGAAGGAGTAGTAGGTGTCGGTTTGGTTCATGCTCTCGTGCTGCCGGCAGGTGGGGCATTGTCCGCAGGGCTCGCCGTCGTGACGGTTGGTGCAGTGCAGATACTGTGCCGCGGCGCGCGCCAATGCCAACTTGGGCACGCCAGCGGGGCCGTGCAGCAGCAATGCGTGGGGCAGGCGGTCATCGTCGATGAGGCGGCGCAGATGCGACGCGGCCTGCTCATTTCCTATGATGTCGCTAAATTTCATGGTTTACTATCTTGCCACAAAGTTACGCAGAATTTTGTGAATTCCACCCCTCGCGCCCTCAAAATCTCACCCCCTGTGTGTTGTGATTTCATCGGCCAGTCTGTTTAGCGCCAAGCATTGCTCGCGCGTGATGGCGCGCTGCTCGTTGTGGTGCTCCCACGGTGCCACGAGGAGCAACCGTCCTTCGGAGCACGCGTCAAATCGTCGGCCCGACGGTTTCTGCATGGGGGCGAAGCCGTTTTCGAGGAGGACAATTTGCGGTACGCCGGCGAGAAAAGCGCGCCGCATCACCTCCTTTTCGCCCGGACTGATGCAGGGCGACACCAGCACTGCGCCACCCTGCGCCAGCGACAAAAAGTGCTGGCATGCCGCCTCAATTTCCTGGGCGTTCATGCGGCGAGAGCATTGCACGGCCACTTTATAGGGGTGACTGAGCAGGGCTTGGTCGCCCATGATTGTCACTGGTGTGGTCCCGATGGTAATGCCGCGGCAGGCGGTGAACCATTCGCGATGGTGGCGTTTCGTCCACAGGCGGCGGGGATTGTCCAGGATGTAGTTCGCCCAGTCTCGCAACTGGCCCTTGCCGGCGAGGATGCGGTCGTTATAGCCTGGCTCCCAGAGGGTGGGGGTCCGAGACGTTGTCTCGGAGTACTCCGACATGCCGCGCATGATTGCCGTGCATCGTGCCTTGAAACGGCTCACGTAGTGCCCGATGTGTCGCGGCAGTGTGGCGGTAGCGAACAAGATGCCGTGCACGTGGTCGGGCATCAGTTGAAAGGCGACGCTCTTGATGAGAGGTTGCTCAACGGCGATGTCCTGCCATTGCTCCACGACCTTCAGCCCCAACTTGCTTGGCAGCACCCAGGGCGTAGCGTGGCACATGTCGGCATCTTGCAGGGTGCCAAATAGCGGGCGGCGCGATGACGTGCACATGGTGAACAGGTAGATGCAGCGCGCCGTGTAGTCATGGTCGTCCTTGCGGCGTTTCATCGACGGCCGTTTAGCAAGTTCGGCATGGCGGTTGAACCACTCGAGGCGTTTCGATTCTCGCTCACTACTCATGCACCAAAGTTAAGCAGAATTTTGCGAATTCCACAAAAAAATCACTCCATTCGTGTCGTGTCGGGGTATTGCGAGGCGCAGCCTCGCACAATGTGGCCCTCAAAATTTGGTTTTGCACTCGGTTTGCTGTAACTTTGCAGTGGCGGCGAGGGCGGCTTTTTCCTCGCCACCTACTAACGACGATGAATAGGATGAGATGTATCTTGATAGCGGCAACCTTGCTGCTGGGCATGGGTTGGGCGCATGGCGCCACGATGGAACAAATGCGTTTTCACTGCGCCGACGACACGACGCGCCTCAACGAGTTGCTCGCGCAAGGCTATGCCCAGACGACGCGCAACCCTAATGAGTTGGTCTATTTCTATGCCCAGCAACTGCTGGGCACGCCTTATGTGGCCCACACCCTCGAGGGCGACAGTGAGCGCCTCACCATCAATATCCATGAGTTGGACTGCACGACCTTTGTCGAGACGCTCTACGCCCTGGCACGCACTACCATGCAGGAACGCTACTCGTGGCGCGACTATGCCCGCAACCTCGAGAACCTGCGTTATCGCGACGGTGCGATGACCGACTATTCCAGCCGTTTGCATTACATCAGCGAGTGGATTATGAACAATCACAGCCGTGGCAACCTGATGGAGGTGACCGCCGACTTGCCCCATGTGCAGTATCAGGTGAAAAGCATCGACTTCATGACCACGCACGCGTCGAACTATCATAGCCTGAAGAACGACAGCGCCATGGTGGCGCGCATTGCCCATTTTGAGCGAGGCTATCGCAACCATCGCATGCCGGTGCTCAAGAAGTCGTGGCTGGGGGCAAAGGACGTGCGCGCAGCCATTCGCACGGGCGACTTCGTGGGATTGGTCACGCGCATCGAGGGGCTCGACATTTCCCACCTGGGCATTCTTGTCAAGGACGAGAAGGGCGATATTTACCTGCTCGACGCGTCGATGAGCGGCGGCCAGGTGATGCTGGAACCCATGCCGCTGGTGCGTCAGTTGGAGGGTTACAAAAACAACACCGGAGTGCGGGTGTTCCGCATCATGCCTTGATCCTATAGCATTTTTAGTCGCGTGGCAGCGGTGGCGGTGTGCGCTGTGCCGTCGTGTCGTCGCTTGGCGGCAGGGGCGGTGGTGTGGAGGCTCCGCCACGCAGTGAGCGGGCACGATTCACTTGTCGCCGGTTGCTCGTTTCCAGTGCCTTGTCCTTGGGGGTGGGTGCTTTGCCATATTGGAGTTTGAACCATTCGGGAGGGCTTTTCAAGTCTTCGGGTCGCGCTTGCGACAAGAAGATGCATGCGGCTGCCACAGCGCCTCCGCCCAGTAGCGGCATGATTTCGCTGCTGTTGAAGTAGTGCAGGCGGTTGAATTGCAGCAGGGTGAACAACAAGGCGCACCAAGCCACAAATTTGAGCGACTTCTTGCCCGCGCCCACCGGCGAGGGATACATCATGCCCACATAGACAGTGATGCCCAGCAAGACGGCACATAGCGGAATGCCATAGATGACTATCTTTTGCCACTGGTCTTGAGGCCATCCCCAAATGAGTCCTTCAAGTTTAATCATGTGCTTCTCGACCGCCTGGTTCGGGTCGGTGGTGATGGCGTCGCTGCCAAACTCCACCACCTCCTCAGCCACGCGGTTGATGGCATCGTTCTTCAGTTGACTAAACAGGTCGGGCAGGAAGAAAAAGGACAGCACGGCCATGGTGATGAGCGTGAACATGGCCAGTTTGCTCCTGATGTTCTCCAGTTTGCCCAGCGTTTTGTACTGGTTGAAACTGTCGCGCACGGCCAGGCGGCCCAGGAGAAAGAGGTATCCTATGCCCGCGGCCAGCAGGGTGACGGCCATGGCATAGAATTGGGGCGTGGTGAGCCCAGGATGTGTGGCACTTGTTTCCATATCAAAGGCAAAGGTAAACATAAACTTTCACAGTGGCAAAATGTGGCGCCATTATCGCTCAAAAATTGGTGGTGAATAAAATCTGTTGTAAATTTGTAGTTCAAAACCACGAATTAAGACAAACGACATGATAGAACTAAACAATGGCATCATCAAGGTGGTGCGTTCGCTATGGTCGAAGAAAGGCCGCGACGACGAGGGATTGTGGGTTGCCGAGGGCACGAAGTGCGTACGCGACACGTGGCATGCGTTTCAGTGTCGCTGGCTCATTGCCACGCGCGCCTGGTACGACCAGTGTGGCGTGGCCGAGTATTACGACAAAATCGTCTTTGCCACCAAGTCGCAAATGGGGCGCATCTCGCAGTTCAACACGGCCAGCGACGTGATTGCCGTCTATGAGCATCCGCATCGTGTGGTGAACCGTGAGCGAGTGGCATCGTCGCTCAGCATCGTGCTCGACAACGTGCAAGACCCCGGCAACCTGGGCACCATTGTACGCCTGGCCGACTGGTACGGTATCGCCAACGTGTTTGCCTCGAAAGCCACCGTCGATGTGTTCAACCACAAGGTGGTGCAGGCCACGATGGGTGCCATAGCCCGTGTGCCGGTGCACTATTGCGACCTTGAGCAACTCTTCGACGAGTTCCCCGACTTGCCTGTCTATGGCACGGTGCTCGACGGCGACAACATCTATCAGGCCGAGTTGGGCCAGCGTGGTTTCATAGTCATGGGCAACGAGGGTCAGGGCATCACGCCCAAGGTGCGCGAGCGCCTCACCCACCGCCTGCTCATCCCGGCAGCGCCACATCCCGGCAAGGCTAGCGAGTCGCTCAACGTGGGGGTGGCCACCGCCATCACCATCAGCGAGTTTATGCGCAAGGTGCTGGGATAGCGTTTGCTTTTTTAGTGTTATTTCTTTGAGGGCTATATGAAACAAGCGACAACATACTTTTGCAAGAATTGCGGCAACGAGTCGTCGAAGTGGGTGGGACGTTGTCCTGCCTGCGGCGAGTGGAACACGATGATAGAGGAGCCTGTTGCTCCCAAGAAGAGCCGCGCCGCCGTGTCGGTCACCACCGACGAGGGGCTCCGCAGCGTGGCTCCTGTGAAAATCTCGCAAGTCAAGGCCGAGGACATGCCGCGCATCAAGTTGCCCAGCGGCGAACTCAACCGCGTGCTGGGAGGCGGACTGGTGCCGGGCAGCATCGTGCTCATTGGCGGCGAGCCAGGCATAGGGAAATCCACCCTGGTGCTGCAAAACGTGCTGCGCATTCGCTCGCGCCGCGTGCTTTATATCTCGGGCGAGGAGAGCCCGCAACAATTGCGCATGCGCGCCGACCGCATTGCCGGCGGAAAGATGGACTGCGAGTGCTACCTGCTGTGCGAGACCTCGCTGGAGAACATCTTTGCGTCGCTGCACGCCGACAAGCCCGACTTGGTGATTGTGGACTCTATTCAGACCATCGCCAGCGACCAACTCGACAGTGCCGCTGGCAGCGTGAGCCAGGTGAGGGAGTGTGCCGCGGCATTCTTGCGATTTGCCAAGGAAACCGCCACGCCGGTCATCCTCATTGGGCACATCAACAAGGAGGGGAGCATCGCTGGCCCCAAGGTGCTTGAGCACATCGTCGATGCCGTTGTCCAGTTTGAGGGCGACCGCCACTACCTCTACCGCATTTTGCGGTCCATCAAAAACCGGTTTGGCAGCACCAGCGAGATAGGCATCTACGAGATGAAACAAGATGGCTTGCGCGAGGTCGCCAATCCCAGCGAACTGCTGCTCTCGCAGAGCGACGAACCGCTGTCGGGCACGGCCATCGGCGTGACCATCGACGGTGCGCGGCCGTTCCTCATCGAGGTGCAGGCGTTGGTGAGCACGGCAGCCTATGGCACGGCACAGCGTTCGGTCACGGGTTTTGACCAGCGCCGCATGAATATGTTGCTCGCCGTGCTGGAAAAGCGCGTGGGATTTAAGTTGGCGCTCAAGGACGTGTTTCTCAACATTGCCGGCGGTTTGCGCGTGAGCGACCCGGCCCTCGACCTGGCCGTGATTTGTGCCATCCTCTCGAGCAATGTCGACATGGCCATCAACAAGGGCGTGTGCTTCACCGGTGAGGTGGGCCTCAGCGGCGAGATACGCCCCGTCACACGCATCGAGCAGCGTGTGGGCGAGGCCGCCAAACTGGGCTTCGACACCGTGCTCGTGCCGCGCCACAACCTCAAGAGCATCGACACGGGCTCGCTGCCCATCAAGGTGGTGGAGGTGAGCCGCGTGGAAGACGCTTTCCGTCATTTATTCGGATAATTAGAGCGGAGATGGAAAACGGCTCGTTTGTCATCGAAGAATACCAAGCCGAGGTGCCGTTGCCCGAGTTGCTGCGCCACCGCGACGTGTCGCGCGTGCTGGCCATGTGTGGCTCTTGTCCCAATCATGGTAGGGTGTGGGCATGTCCGCCCCACGCCGACGATTACCTGGCGCATCTGCTCGACGGCTACACCGTGGCCACCGTCATGGGCACGCGCGTGTGTTTTTCCGAGGCCACCAGGGCGCAGTGCGTGAGCGCCGAGCAGCGCAAGCAAGTGAGCGCCGAAGCCATCGAAGAAGTGTGGAAAGAGTTGTTGCCGCACCTCTATGCCCTGGAGCGTGAGCATCCGCATAGCCGCATGTTTGCCGGCCGTTGCCGGCTGTGTGGCGAGCAACCATGCACGCGCATCACTGGCGAGCCTTGCCGCCATCCTCATGCCATGCGACATTCGCTCGAGGCGGTGGGATTTGACGTGGTGGGCATAGCCCGCGAATTCTTAGGGCTGGAGTTGGAGTAGAGCGCCGGGGCGGAGTTGCCGCAGCACATCACACTGGTCACGGCCCACTTCAAGCGTCAGTAATCGCCATTCTCGGCGATGATGTCGATGAGGTGCGGAATTTCTGGGTCGTTGCCGATGCGCCGCAAATATTCGTTGAAGAAAAAGGAGATGACCGGACGTTTTTTGTAGTCCTTCATGCCCTGATAGCGCATGAGCAAATCGCGATAAGGGGCGAGCAGGCGCGACAGCACCTTGTGGTCGATGCGCTCCACGCGGCTTTGGGCAAAGTCGATGAGGTAGTAATCGGCCGTCGCCATGAAGTCCTCATAGGAATACTCCTCTTCCTCGCCGCCAAACAAGGCGTTCAGCAGGCTTGGCGTGGGTCCGTCGGTCCATTGCAAGAAGGCGATTTTCGACGAGAAAAACAGTGGCACGAAGTCCTGCATCTTGTGGCAGTCGCCCGAAAAGCGTTCGCACAGCCATCCCGTGCTGGCAAGAAAGATGCTGTCGCCAATGGCCACAGCGGCCGCCTCGTCGAACATCTTGCGCATTGTCGCATCTCTAGACGAGATGAAGACGTCGAAGGGCGTGTACATCTCGATGAGAGGATTCGTTGCCACGGCATCGGGATAGCCGTCGAGCAAATTCTCCCATGTGGAGTAAATCATCACCGTGTCGCGCCATTCATCTTCCTGTGCGCTGGCACCGAAAGTCACGGCCACCATTGCTGCGGCAGCCACAAGTCGCAAAATCAGTTTCATCGTCAGTCTATACTCGTTCTTTTTTCGCTTGCAAAGGTAGTAAAAGTTACTTGCAAGTGTCGCAAAAAAAATCTACTTTTGTGGTAATCAAAAATGGGAAATCACATGAAAACAACCGAAATCGTGTTGCTTGGCGCCGGCAATGTGGCCACGAGTCTGGCGCCTGCGTTGTCGCGCGTGGGGCACGTGGTCCAGGTCTATAGCCGCACGTTGCGTCATGCGCAAGAATTGGCATCGACGCTCCCTGGCGCGCAGCCCGTCGACAATCTCACGCTGCTCAAAGCCGACGCCCACGTCTATGTGCTTGCCGTGAGCGATGATGCCATCGCTTCGCTGGTGAGTGCTGTGCCCGACAATGGTGCGGTGTGGCTCCACACAAGCGGTTCCACGCCCATCACGGTCTTTGCCGGTCGTCGTGCTCGCTATGGCGTGTTTTATCCCATGCAGTCGTTCAGCAAGGCATTGCCCGTGGACATGGCCGAGGTGCCCCTCTTTGTGGAGGGTAGCGACGATGCCACCCAACAGTTGGTACTGCGGTTGGCTCAAGGCATTTCGCACAAGGTGACGGTGGCCACTTCGGAGCAGCGGCGCGGCCTCCATGTGGCGGCTGTTTTTGCTTGCAACTACGCTAATCACATGTTCACGTTGGCCAGTGAGGTGCTCGAGGAGTGTGGCTTGTCGTTCGACGCCATGTTGCCGCTCATCGAGACCACGGTGGCCAAGTTGCATCACCTCACGCCCGCCCAGTCGCAAACCGGTCCGGCGGTGCGTGGCGACCATCGCATCATGGCCGCTCACCTCGAGATGTTGCACGGCGACAAGCAGGACATTTATCGCCAACTGGCTGAGTCTATCATGCGGCGCACTGCCCACCGCGATTAGCGCGGGCCGTCGGCGCTGAGCAGGGCGAGTAGGGGAGTGTACCAGTCGCCGCCATTGCTGGTGAGCAGGGTGCGCAGCCCCACGGCGGCGGCAGCCTCGATGTTGTGGGCGCTATCATCCACAAAAATCACTTGGCGGGCATCGACGCCTTCTTGCGCCAACATCTGCTCGAAGATGGCGGCGCTGGGTTTCATCACACGCATTTCATAACTCAAGTACATCGCATCGAAGTAGTACGCGATGCCCTCGGGGTGGATGCCGTCGAAGTCAATCGACCGTGTCCACGACATCATGAAGGGGTTGGTGTTAGACAGCAGCACCACGCGGTATCCCCTGGCGCGCAATTCTTCTATCGCTTCGAGTGTGTGGGGCGCTGGTGGCTCAACCAGGTAACTCGTCCATCCGTTGCGACAATCGTCGAGGGTGAGTTCGCGGCCAGCCATCTCGCTCAGGCCTTGCCGGAACTCCTCGGCGCTGATGCGCCCGCTCTCCAGGTCGCCAAATAGACCCGTCTGGGCAAACGCGCCCATGTAGTGACGTGCGTTGGTCACGCCAAGTTCGATGAAGCGACCGATGGCCTGCTCGCTGTCTATCTTAAATATCACGCCGCCCATGTCGAGCGCTATGGTGGTGATGTGTTCAGTCATGAAAAAGGGAGGTTTTTTGCGTGGAGTTGTTAACGATGGTTAAAGTGAAAGCATGCCGTTAAACGATTGGCAGGTGCCGCAGTCTAAAGAGCAAACTAACGCTTCAAACCTGTTAAACAGACTTTTTCATCAGTTAATAAAACATTGTTGTCGAAAAACAGCGAGGATCTAATCAATCCTCGCTGTTTTTGTTGATGCGCTTACGTTCTAACTCGTCGAGCACGATTTTTCTCATTCGCAAGGCGTTTGGTGTAATCTCGACATATTCGTCGGCCTTGATATACTCGAGTGCCTCCTCGAGCGAGAACACGATGGGCGGCACGATGCGCACTTTCTCGTCGTTGCCCGTGGCGCGCATGTTGGTGAGTTTCTTGTTCTTGGTCACGTTGATGACCAGGTCCTTCTCCTTGGCATGTTCGCCC
>CACWKM010000050.1 GCA_902761475.1 uncultured Bacteroidales bacterium | reverse complement strand
TCCATCTATCCAATCAGGTCTGTTATTGTTGAAGAAACATTTTTCTAGAATCTGGATAAATATATTACGAGTTGATTTATTTTCTCCAAGCCAAGCAAGAAAATTACTATGGAATAATTCTTTTGATCCAAGTGAAAAATTAAATAGCGGTGATTCCCCTAATTGACTAAAGCCGTTATTGTTTTGTGCTTCATTTCCCATAATCATCTCCACGATTCACCTGTACATCGCGAGGTTTTATCTTGTTGGTTGCTAATTATTTTTTCAAAAAAATCATTTCTAATTAATTGTGCTTAATCGTATGAAAACCATGCGCATCTCCAATTCTGCATTGATTTAAGGCGCAGCCCGAACTATGAACTAAGAACTCTTAACTATATCTTGTAGTTTCTCCCACACTTTCACCATGGCTAAGGTGTCCAAAAAGCAATAGTCGAGGAGGGCTTTGCGGAGTCTTTGGACTTCTTGCGGGTCGGTCATCTTTGCAAGTTGTGGAAATATAGTCATGGCGTCCCCACCGTTATGCACAGGTCCCTTTAGGTTGTGGTAGTCGAGCTCGGGATCATTGGGGAACAGCGCCGGCAGCACGCTCTTGATGGAGAACGAACCTCCCATCGCAGGCACATAATAAAATCCACTCTTAAACGGCACAAGCAAGTCCTGGATGTGGTCGTGGATATTCATCAAGTGGACGCTCAAGTCAGGATATATTGCCGCCAGCTCGCGAATGCGCCCTTTCTCAAACGGGTCGTTGTAAGCAAGCGTGCATGCATCAAGTGGAATGTCATGGCAAAGCGCCTCGGCAAGCGCGCGTCGTGGATCGGTGCCGTCACTGGGTGCCAGGAATTCTTTGTGTAGCAATGGATCGCCCTCATGCTCAATGTAGTGCAGCGAGTATTGGAATGTTATCTGCTGATAGGGTTTTGAGTTGTCAAAAAGCGGCACGGGAGGCTGCATCGTCTCAAAGTCGAGGAAATAGAGCGGGTAGCTGAGGCCGTTGAGGAAATCCTCGATGCCTGGTTTGTTGATATATTCTGTGCCATTGAGCGTGCAATCTACCTGCATGCGCTGGATGTCGCTGAGTGTCTCATTGCAGATGTCCTCAAAGGTGATTTTCCCGGCATTGAAGAAGTCCAATTTCTTTGCACTGCGCAGGCGGTAGAGGTCAAACACCGTGGGTCGATCGTCGCTTGGCAAACCTTGCTGCTGGGCGCAATAGTCCCAATAGGCGCAACCATAGGGCGTGGAGCAATGGTCGCCAATCTGCCTTGCAGGCTCACCTTGCTGTTGCAGCACTTGCTGCGCCTGTGCCACCTGTGCAGGCACTTTCAAGTACTCGTTGTTGACGAGGTCCTTGAGGTCGAGAATGTTGAACAGCTGCTGGATGTCAAGGTCGCCCTTGCGCACGTAGTCGCGGTTGAGCGTCACCAGATAGGTGCCTGTCACCTTCACGCCACACTGCTCGAGCAGCCACCGCTGATAGGCAATGTCGACAGCATATTTCACGAATTTATCGGGGTTAGTTGCCTCTTCGCCCACACTGCTCGTCGAACTTTTCACCTCATAGATGTCCCATCCGTCGCCGTTGCGCCGCAGGATATCGACAGCGCAGTAGTTGTTGTCTTTGGCAAACGACGCCTCGCATATGTTATTGGTGCCACGCGCCATCTCATCCTTAGTGCGCTCAATCATCGCCGTGAGGTTGAGGCACCCATCCTCGCCTGGCACTGTAACATCCACAAAGTCGCCAAAGAGGCCCATGGCAAGGTCGCCAACTTCATTGCCCGCCTCAAAACGCGCCTGCAGGGCGGGGTCAACAGGCAACGGATTATGTACCTTCAACCACAACGCCTTAGGGCACTGGCAAAATGTAGTATAACGTGATTTAGATAATCCTTTCATAGTATTCTTTATTAGTCAATGATATTTTACAAATTGCAAATATAACACTTTTCCAAAGATAATAAAAGAGTCAGAAAAAGTATCAATCAACATGTTCCTATCATCATTATCGCCAAAAAGAAAAAATAAATTCTTTTCTGCATTTTATTACCTAAAGAACTATAAAAATAGATTATTAAATTAATAATATAACCTTTTCATCCCACCACATAATCATATAGTTGTGCGGTGGCTCTCGTGGGAGGCGGCTCCTATCCCACGCCGGGTGAGATTTCACTGGCGCATAACGGAGTGCTTTTTCCTTGACGAACTGATTTGTGGCAGGAGGTTGAGTTGTGCTTTGGAGAGCAACACGCTAGTTGGCACCGTGATTGGTCTCAAGGCAAATATACGGCATTTTCCCCATAAAAAGCCGGCAAGATGCGGGTAATTGTGAAATTATGACTAAATTTGTGGTGGTTCGCCAACATGATGTTTCGTTGTATAACCACTAAAGAGTTCTAACGTGACGATTGGAGTAATTATTTCAACATACAACAACCCCGCATGGCTTGAAAAAACGCTGTGGGGCTACATGTGCCAACTGCGTGCGGCTGATGAGATTATCATTGCCGATGACGGCTCAAAGCCCGAAACCCGCAACATGGTGATGCGCTATGAGGATAAACTGCCCATCAAATATGTGTGGCACGAGGATAAGGGATTCCGCAAGACCAAAATACTGAACGAAGCATTAAAGGTAGCCGAAAGCGACTACCTGATTTTCACCGACCAGGACTGCGTGCCGCGGAACGATTTCATTGCGACCCACGAGCATCGTGCGCGGCGCGGCCACTTCCTGAGCGGAGGTTATTTCAGGCTCCCCATGTCAATCAGCCTGAAGATGCAACAAGACGACATCACCTCTCAGCGAGCATTCCAACTCAAATGGCTAAGGCAACGTGGCCTTAAACTCACATTCAAGCGCACCAAATTGATTCAAACCAAATGGTTCTCAAAAATGATGAACTGGATAACCCCGGCTCGTGCCACTTGGAATGGCATGAATTCTTCGGGCTGGCGCAGCGACATCCTCGCAGCCAAAGGGTTTGACGAGCGTATGCAGTATGGAGGCGAAGACCGGGAGTTGGGCGAGCGCCTTGTCAACGCCGGCCTCTCGGGGATTCAAATCAGATACTCGGCAATCGTGTTGCATCTTGACCACCAGCGACCATACAAAAATGCCGAAGCGATTAAAAAGAACCGCTCCATCCGCAAGCAGACACGAAAAAACCACTTGACAAAAACCGTCCACGGCTTGTAACCACAAACCCGAGCGGGACGGGATTATTTGCTATCGTGGAGGCAACTTATTTTATGCAAAGACAGTTCTTTTCCAATTGACTAACAGAACTTGCCCCAACAAGAACACTTGTCACACCGCGTTGCTGCAAAACCCATCGTAAGGCATACTCTGCCAATGACTGTCCTTTGCCGAGGGCCTCGTCATTCCAACCGCGCAGTTTGTTTAGCAATTCTGGCGTGAGCATCGATTCTTTCAAGAATTTGCCTTTTGCCATACGGCTATCTGCTGGAATCTGGTAGTCCTGAGTTTGCTCTTTAGGCAAATAGCGGTCGGTGAGCAGCCCCTGTGCCAACGGCGAGAAACTAATGAAGCCAACGCCTTTCTCGGCGCAAAAATCGAGAATTCCTTCGTCTTGTGGCTCACGGGAGAGCATGTTTAGTTTTCCTTGGTAGATAAGCAAATGCACATCATGCTTTTGAAGATAATCATACGCGACACGTGTGGCATGGAGTGGCCAGTTGGAAATACCCACATACAAAGCCTTCCCGCTCCGCACGATGTCAACTAAAGCCTGCAATGTTTCCTCTAAGGGTGTCTCAGGATCGTAGCGATGAGAGTAGAACAAATCGACGTAGTCCAGATGCATGCGTTGCAAAGACTGATCGAGAGACGCCATAAGGTATTTGCGTGAGCCCCAATTGCCATAAGGCCCCTGCCACATGTCAAAGCCTGCCTTCGTGGAAATGAACAACTCATCACGGTATGGACGGAAATCCAAATCCATGAGTCGTCCCAGCGTCTCTTCAGCAGAGCCATATCGCGGCCCATAGTTATTTGCAAAATCCCAATGAACGATGCCATGGTCGAAAGCATAGCGTGTGATTTCTCTACTGCGCTCAAAAGGATCCACGCTGCCGAAATTGTGCCAGAACCCCAATGACAATCGTGGCAACAACACGCCACTCTTTCCACACCGTTCATAACTCATCACATCTTCATTATAGCGTGATGGAGCAGCCGAATAAATCTCATTCATAATGATTTCTTGTTAGTGATTAAAAAATTAATATTCGTGTTGAGCGAGTTCTTTTCATGTGCCGATGGCTTCCATGTTGTGGTAATGGCTTTATAAATTCAAACTGTCCTCTTTTAGAAGGAAATCGAAAAGTCCTATCGTCGGTATTCCCTCTTCGTTGCGACGAGGCTGTAACCACGAGTTCTCAGTTCATTATAAATGATATTCTCCATGATATGCGTTTCCTCTTGCTGGCGCATATCGAGAATGGCATTTCTCAGGGCAATGTCGGCGAAGTAAGACTCAGAGAACGTATTGATGTACTTCTTCCCTTTAATGTCGTAACGTGTTGCCTTATCCACCAAGAATGATTCTGACAAATACGCGAGGTAATTGCCATTGCCTATATTAAGTTTGTGCCAATATTGACAACTTTTTACTATGCAAAAATAGAGAGTAGTGTCCATTTAAGCAAATATCACATTAAGAAAGTGGCAATATTGACAGATTTTTAATGTAAACTACAAACTAAAGGTATTGTTGCGGTCGAGGTTGCGGTAGCCCTTCCTGTGTAACGATTGTGGCCGCCCCCTGATTGAGCGGGAGCGGCCACAATGCGGTTTCGCTGTGGGGGCGGGTTAGTTGCCCAGGCCAGCGATGATGTTGACAATCATGCCGATGTCGGCGGCGGTGATTTCGCCATCACGGTTCACGTCGGCACGGCCTCGGTACAGGGCTGCATTGTCCAGTCCGGCGATGATGTTCACCACGATGCTCAAGTCCACAGCGGTGATTTGACCATCACGGTTCACGTCGCCGGGGTCGGCGTTGAAGTAAACCAGTTCCACCGAACTCTCGTCGTCGATGAAGTAGTTTACCTCGGCATCACGTGCAATGGCATAGACCACGGCGGTGGGAATGCGCATGCCCCAAATGGTGGTTTCTTCATCCTTTTGAATGAGCACCGGCTGCAGGCGATTGCCTTGCTCGTCGTAGAAGTCGACGGGCATCTCGGGTCCGCGAATGACCCACTCCAACGAGTCTTTCACCTCGCCCGAATAGATGTAGCCTTGTGCCATGCCCGGCTTGGGCGACGGCATGATGTGCTCCTCGTCGGGGGAGATGCCACGGAAGTGCGGGTCCACAGGCACCACGAAGTCGTGAACAGTGGTGGTGTCGGGCACGCTGCCCGTGCCATATTTGTCGAACACTTGCACAGCCACCAGCACATCGTCGGTGACATACAGCAGTTTCTTTGCAAGGTCAAACTCATAGTCCTCGCCCACCATGTTGGGCACAATGTCTTTGAGTTCGATGACCTGATTGGTCACGTTGATGGTGGGCGTGGGCGGGTCAACCACAAACTCCACGCGCTTGCCATGATTGAACCAGTAGGCGTACTTTGCGATGAGATTCGGCGTAATCTCCTCCAGGCTGGAGAGGTCGCGCACGATGAAATACTTCACCATGGTGGCCGAAGTCTGCTGTGCGCTGTCAAAGACACGGCATTCAAACTTGTGCAACCCGGGGTGCATGTCGGCCAGTTCGAGGGCGAGGGTCACGATGCCTCCAGCACCTATCTCGCCGCTGGTGGCATTGTCCTTGTCGCCGTCGAACCAGTACTCGTAGCGCTGCAACGTGGTGGCGGTAGTCGTGGGGTCGGGCAAAGCCTTGATGAAGTATTTCACCGCCGTGCTCGAAAGCCTTCCCAGATTATCGTACACATGGAACTCGAGGCGATGCAAGCCCTCGTGCAGGGCCGCGAAGTCGGGCGACAGGCTGATGATGCCGTCGTTGCCCATGTTGCCCTTCACCACGTTGGCATAGTCGCCATCGAGCCAGTATTCGTAGCGCTGCAAGGTGGTGGCAGTGGTCGTGGGTGGCGGCAGCACCTTGATGAAGTGCCTCACCGCGACCGCCGATCGCCTACCCTCGTTGTCCACGGCCTGGTACTCCAGACGGTGTAGCCCTTCGTGCAAAGCACTCAGGTTGAGCGAAGCGGTCCACGTCCCCGCCTGCGTCACTGCGGTGCGGCTTGCAAAGTCACCATCGACCCACCACTCGTAGCGGGCTATGGAACCTTGTGCGGCCACATGAAAGCACCAGGCAGCCAAACAAGCGAATAATATGAGTGATTTTTTCATGATTCCACAGAATTATAGTGAAGAACCACACATGCGCATCATGTCACTCCACGACGGGCCTTGCCTCGGCGCTTATCGACACATTCAAGACGCCCTGTTCGCTGGTCTTAGTGTCGATGGTACTGTTAAGGATGCGGGGAATATTGGGAATCTTGTCGAAAGGATACTTGCCACCCAGCAAGCCAATCTGCGTGCCATCGTTGCCTATAAAGGAATCGGGGTCGGTAAGTTCCCAAGTGCGGTTATCACCCCAGTTGCAATCGGTGCCATCGGTAAACAGCGAACTATAACCACCAAAATACGTCCAGCAATCCACGCGGGTGCAATTGACAATGTTGCCTTTCTGCAGAATGCAGTTATACATCGTCACGCCTTCAGGTTCGTTCCAGTTCCACGTGATGCAGTTGGTGTAGTAATATGGCCCTGACTGATAAATGTCCAGCATGCTGTGATCGATTGCTACACTACTTTCGGCAGCAAAACCATTAATGGAACTTACCCAAGTATTCTCCACTACAAAATTGTTGGCTACATAGCCACGACCACCTATGCTGCCAAATACCGACTGGCGCACCGTGATGTCTTCGACTATACCATAGAGATGAATGTTTTCAGCACGACATTTCACTATCATGACGTTCTTTGCGCCCGCCTCTGACAAGTTTATGATGCTCGTAACGCGAATGCCTTCCAAATACACATCGCTTGTGGGTTCATCGGAGGCATTGTTGCTGCTTATATTCAGGGAGCCAACAACTCTTGTGGCTGGCACATTATTCTCGTTATCGGGCAAATAACCTTGTCCATAGACTTTAAGTTTCTTGACGATATGTCCTGGAGTGTCGAAATCGCCGCTTGAGAGCGTAATCACAGCACCATCCAAAGCAGCCTCATAGGCCTGCTTGAACGCGGTGCGATTGTAGTAAATCGTACTTGAGCCGTCGGGCTGTTGCAGCGTTGCGGTAACAACTTCGGTGATTTGTGCGCTTACTGTGGCCGCCCCAAGGAGCGCAATGGCGGCAAGGATGATGCGTTTCATAACTTTTGGTTTGATGATTTTGATTATGGTATATTTTGATTATGCTTGTTGGTAGGTTGCAAATATAGCAAAAAAAGGGCATTGTGACCTTTCAAAATCACAAAAAAACATTCAAAATCACAAAAAGACTTGCTGCCGGCTACGAGCGGGTGTTGCCGCGCACAATGATGGCGGTAACCAGCGAGGTGAGCATGCCCACAACGAGCACGGCTCCCAGTGTGAGGAGCACGTCGGACCACTGCACAGCCACGGGATAGGCGTGCACAATCATGTTTGCCGGGTCGCCGCTGAGTGTTATCCATCCAAAGCGTTGTTGCCCGTAGCACAAAAGCAGCCCAATGGCTACGCCCAGCACGGTGCCCACCAGGGTGATGAGCCACCCCTCGGCGATGAAGATGCGTGTTATCAGCCGGGTGTCGGCACCGAGGCTACGCATCACATCGATGCTCTCGCGCTTCTCGATGATGAGTAGCGAGAGCGTGCCTATGACGTTGAAGGTGGCAATGACCAAAATGAAAGCCAGCAGCAGAAATGCCATCCACTTTTCCACGTTCACGAGCCTGTAGGCGGCATCTTGCTGCATGAGGCGGTCCTTGACGGCATAGGAAGGCCCCAGGGCAGTGACAATGCGCTGCATCACGGCGGGCGTGGCAGTGCTGTCGGTGACAAACACCTCGACCTGCGTGGCCTCGGTGGTGTAGTCGAGCAGGCCCTTCGCCACGTCAATAGGCACAAAAATCACACGGGCGTCGTAGTTGTTCTGCTGCAACTGGAACACGCCTGCCACAAAGAGCGAGTCGGCGCGAAACGCTGTCATTGGGTTTGCCATGTTCACGCTTCCTTGCCGTCGCGGCACGAAAAGTTTGACCATGTGCAGCAGTTCGCTGGTGGCTCGCAACTGAATGGCTGGCCCCACACCGGGCACCATATAACTCGACACACCGTCGTGAAGCATGAATTCGCCCTCCACCATGAGTTCGTTCATGGCGTTGTAGCGGTTATAGTCGTCGGTGACGCCGCGCATCCTCACGGGCATCTGATAGTCGGCCATGACGGCGAGCGCCTGGTCTTCGACCACGGGCAATGCCGCCTGCACGCCATCGATGGCCCTCACCACGTTGATGACGCTATCGGCGTGGGCCATGGCCTTGCCGTGGGTGGCTGTGATGGCGATGGGCGGGTCGAGCATGGCCAATCGCCCCATGATGATGCCCCTAAAGCCGTTGAACACACTGAGCACGCACACCAGCGCAGCGGTAGTCACCACCACGCCACACACGGCAACGATGGAGATAATGTTCACCGCCTGATGCCCCTTTTTCGACACCAGGTAGCGCCATGCTATGCGTGCGGCAAGCATCATTTCTTGAGCAGTTCGTCGATGTGGTCGATGTAGTCGAGCGAATCGTCGATGTAGAAGGTGAGTTCCGGCGTGCGCCGCAACTGGTGGCGCACACGCTGCGCCAGGTCATAGCGAATGGCGTGCTCGTTGGCGTTCACGTTGGCGACAATCTCGGTGCCCTGCTCACTGGGAAACACGCTCAGGTGCACGCGCGCCACGCTCAAGTCGGGCGACGTGCGCACCGAACTCACACTCACCAGCGTGCCGCGCATCTTTGCGGTCTCGCGCTGGAAAATGTCGCCCAGTTCCTTTTGTATCAAGCGGTTAATCTTTTGAATTCTTGTGTTGTCCATTTATTTCAATTATGAATTATGAATGACGAATTATGAATCAGGAATGACGAATTATGAATGACGAATTATGAATCAGAAAATTACTTTTTGTAGATGATAGTCAATCCGTCGCGCAGGGGAATCATGGCTACCTCCACTCGCGGGTCATTGGCCACGCGGTCGTTGAAGTCTCTGATGCCCTGGGTCTGCGCGTCGTGATAGCGCTGCTGGTCCACCACGCGCTCATACCACAGGGTGTTGTCCACGACGATGAACCCTCCCGTCCTCACGCGCGGCATCACCAGGTCGTAGTACGCCATGTAGTCGCGCTTGTTGGCATCGATAAATGCCATGTCGAAGTCGCCCTCGATGGTGGGCAGCACGGCGGCAGCATCGCCTATGTGGAGGTGCACCCGATGTCCCCACGGGGCTTGCGACAAGTGCGAGGTGATGAAATCCTCCAGTTCATCGTCGACTTCAATGGTGTGCACCACGGCTTTGCCGCTGAGCAATCCCTCGGCGAGGCACAGCGCGGAATATCCGCTATAGGTGCCCAACTCGAGGACGCGCTGCGGATTGACCATGCGCACCAGCATCTTGAGCAGGCGTCCCTGGATGTGCCCAGAGCACATGGTGGGATAGAGCAACTGCAGGTGCGTGTCGTGGTCGAGCCGTTGCAGCACGGCTGGCTCAGGGCTGATGTGCGCGGCGATGTATTCCTCCAGTTCTTCGGTCATGGCGTCGCCCACTTGATGATGGCCTCCACCGCAAGGCGGTAACTATCGAGCCCGAATCCGGCTATCACACCGCGGCAAGCCGCAGCAATGAAAGAGCGATGACGGAATTCCTCGCGCGCATGCACATTGCTGATGTGCACCTCGATTGCGGGCGAGGTAACGCTGCGCAACGCATCGGCAAGCGCCACCGAGGTGTGCGTGTAGGCACCGGCGTTGAGCACGATGCCGTCGACCGAGAAACCCACCCGCTGAATGGCATCTACCAATTCGCCCTCGTGGTTGCTCTGCAGCAGTTCAAATTCCACGTTGCCATAAGCCTTCACCAACTCTTGCAGATAGGCATCGAGCGACTGACCTCCGTAGACCTCCGGCTCGCGCACACCCACCAAGTTCAGGTTGGGACCATTGATAATAGCAATCTTCATGATTGATGTTTTTGCTTGCGTTTTTAAATCTCACTGCAAAGTTAGGTTAAATTCGGCCATTTTTTGTAATTTTGAAGCCTAAATTGGAATAAAAGCGTTATTTCCTTTCTACGGCGATGAATCAATATCTCGACAAGAAACTATTTGGCGTGCTCAGAGTGGGCACGCTGGTGCAATGGATAGTGGCTATCGTGCTGATGGCCACCATCTCGTGGGTTTACTTCTATCCCAGCGACGTGAACGGCGACGTGCTTCGCCAGAGCGACACCTTGCAGGGCCTTGCCAATGGTCATGAGAGTTCGCTCTACCGCGATGCGCACGGTGGCGAGCCCACCTGGTGGACCAATGCCCTGTTTGGCGGCATGCCCACGTTCCAAATTAGTCCCTCCTACAACTCCTCGCCGCTGCTGAGTTGGGTGGGAAAGGTCTATTCGTTGGGCTTTCCGCAACCCGTGAGTTGGATTTTCATCATGATGCTGGGCTTCTTCATCCTGCTCATCGCCATGGACATGAAATGGTATCTCGCGGTGCTTGGCGCCATCGGGTACGGGTTCTCGAGTTATTTTTTCATCATCATCGGTGTGGGCCACATCTGGAAACTGCTCACGCTGGCCTATGTGCCCCCCACCCTTGCGGTACTGGCCTATCGCGGTCGCTACCTTGCCGGAGCAGCGGTGGCGGCTCTCTTTGGCGCCATGCAACTTGCCTCTAACCATGTGCAGATGAGTTACTATGCCGCCTTTGTGGTGGCAGCGATGGTCATCGCCTATCTGGCCATCGCCATCAAGGAGAAACGCATGGCTCAATGGTGCATCGGCACTGGTGCGCTGCTGGTGGCGGCAGCGCTGGCGCTGGCGGCCAATGCCCCCAACCTGTACTTGACAAAGAAGTATGCCGCCGAGACCATGCGCGGCGGACATAGCGAACTCACGCCGCTGCGTGGCGAGAACACCGCCACGGCTACCACCGACGGCCTCGACAAGGACTACATCACCCAGTGGAGTTATGGCAAGGACGAGACCGCCACGCTGCTCATCCCCAACGTGAAGGGCGGCGCCACCCTCAAGCCCACGCGAGGCGACAACACGCTGCTGTCGCTGGCCGATACGCCCAAAGCCAAGAAACTCGCCGAGAGTGGCGAACTGGACTACACCACGCAACAGGTGCTCTCGCAATTCCCGCAATACTTCGGCGACCAACCCATGACCAACGGCCCCGTCTATGTGGGAGCGCTCATCGCCGTGCTCGCACTGCTGGCCTGCGTGGTGGTGGCAGGGCCCATGAAGTGGGCACTCATGGTTGTCACCGTGCTGTCGATATTCCTCTCCTGGGGACACAACATGATGTGGCTCACCGACTTGTTCATCGACCACTTTCCCATGTACAACAAGTTCCGCACCGTGGCGAGCATTCTCGTCATTGCCGAACTCACCATGCCGTTGCTTGCGGTGATGGCCCTCAAGGAGATGATTAGCAACAAGGACTTCATGCGCGAGCATCGTGGCGCGCTGCTGGGCGCCTTTGGCTTTGGCGCGCTGGTGTGCCTCGTATCCTGGCTTGCGCCGGGCATCTATGGCTCCTATTCGGCCAGCGAGCACGAGCAACTCATCGCCACGGGCCAGTTGCAGCAATATCCCGCCGTTGACGCCGCCATTCGCGCGGTGCGCGGCGCACTGGTGAGCGCCGATGCCATGCGCAGCCTCATCGTGCTCGCACTGGGATTTGGCGTCATCTTCTACTACCTGAAGCGTCGTGAACGCGAGGAGGTGAGCGCGGTGGCACCCATGTTGGCCCTCACGCTCATCGTGCTGGTCGATATGTACACCGTGAACAAGCGTTACATCAGCGAGGAAACCTTCGTGTCGCGCTTCGACGTGCCCGAG
>CACWKM010000049.1 GCA_902761475.1 uncultured Bacteroidales bacterium | reverse complement strand
CGACGGTGCCCTCCCAAGCGCAGAACTCGGTGAGCCACACCTTCTTGTTATATTTCTTGGCGAAATTCTCGACAAAAGCGAGTTGGGCCGCGGGCGAATTCATGTAGCAGTGCAGCGCCACATAGTCGAATTTTGCTTGCGGATAGGCGGCCAGAAAGGCGTCCATCCACTGCTCGGGCTGATAGGTGTGCCCGTCGTTGATGGCCCCGTCGGGATAGTTGAGCGCGGGAGCCACGAGGACAAGGTTGAAGTCCTCGGCGATTTTTTCCAGTTTGGGCCACAACTCGGCTGCCTGCTGCGGAGTCATATTGGCCTGAGCGCGGAAGTTGGGCTCGTTAAAGCCCAGCAAGTACTTCACGCCAGGATGGTCGGTGAGATACTGGCGCAACAGGGTCTCGTTGGAGTTGCCACCCCACCACATGGGCACATATTCCACGAGTTTATCGCTCTCGGGACCAGCGACCGAACTCACTGAAGTCGATGCCGATACACCCCAGTTGTAGTACCACGACACACCTGGCGCAAGAGCGCGCACCTCGTCGGCGTTAGAAAAACTGTTCTCGCTCACGCCACGTTTCGCACTGCGGGCAGGCTGAGCAACCATGGCGAGCAACGACAACGCCAGGGCCAATGTGAGGGATAGACGTTTCATTTTTCCTGAAAAAAAGTGTTGATGTTGTTTGTGTGTGTTTCAAGTGTTAAAAAAGTGGGGGACGTGCCCAGTGGCGCGTCCCCTCACTGGTGTAATGCTCAAGTAGGTTGACGATTACTCGGTAATCAAACCTGCAAGGTAGTTAACCACCTCCGAGATGTCGACAGCGCTCACCTGGCCGTCACGGTTCACGTCGAAACGCGAGAACTCAGTGGGTTCTGGGCCAACACCACCGCCAACGTCGATGGGCTCCTTGGTGTAGAGGAACATATTGTCGATGTGAACCTCCTGACCAGTGGTGCCGCCGCTAAGCATCCACAGCGAGTTGCCGTCATAGGCATCGGGGGTGAGGTGCTTGCCATTGTTGGCGTCGATGTGGTCAAAAATGTCCACGATGCCCAGTTGCTCCTTGGCAATCTGACGAATCACGCTCACGGGAATGTCGAAGTAGTACCACTCGCCATCCTCGGTCCAAGTACCCAGGTTGGTCAGCGTCACGCCACCATCCACAAAGGGCTTGTCGCCAATCGACCACTTGCTGCCGCCCAGGCCGATGCAGGTGCCTTCGGCGTGTTTGCCCTTCCAGCCATAGTGCAGGATGAAGTCGTCGGTCAAGAAGCGCCAGTCAAATGTGCCATGGTTGAAACCAGCACCACTCCAACCAACATTGGTCACCTTGAGAGCGGTGTGATTTTCCTCAACACCAAACGAGTTGAAACCCGTGCCATCGGCACCTTCATAGGTGCCATCCCACACATAGAAGAAGTTAGTCTCGCCATTAGGACGGATGTCCTTGTAGATGCCATGGTCGGTGATAGCCTCCATCTCGGCAACCACAGCCTCGCAAGCACCAATAATCACAAAGTTGTGAGCATGATCCCAGTCAAACTGGTCGTACTCAAACGTCTCAGGGTTGAGAGCCGGCGTCACATATTGTGCCTGGGCTGCTACGCCAGCGCACAACAATGCAGCAATTGTAAAAATCTTTTTCATACTGAATTGTGTTTTAATAAGGTGAATAATGAAAATGAATTGATTTCTATATTAGTATCCAAAGTTCTGTTCAATTCCGCTGAGTGCTATTTCATCGGCGGGAATGGGGAAGAGTTCGTGCTTGCCCTTCTGGAAGGGTGCCACCTCGGCCTTCACCTCGTCGGTCTCGGTTTGCAAATAGGCGGTCATCACCTCGGCAGCGATGCCCCAGCGGCACAGGTCGAACCAGCGCAGGCCCTCCATGGCGAGTTCCACGCGGCGCTCGTGACGAATGGCGGTGCGCAGGTCGGCTTGAGTGCGAGCGAAGGTCACCTCCTTGCCTTGTATCACGGCAGTATAGGGGAAGCCGTTAAGGCGCACACGCGAACGCACCTTGTTCAAGTTCAAGATGGCATCGTCGAGTTCGTTGAGTTCGCAGCATGCCTCGGCATACATGAGCAGCACGTCGGCATAGCGAATCTGGGGATAATTGCGCGGAGAGCGAGTGGCGTGAGACAAATCATACATCTTGCCGTCCTTGCCGTCGGTGAGCATGATGTGCTTGCGAGAGCAGTAACGGGTGCCCAAGTAGATTTCCTGCGACGGGTTCTGGATTTGCTCGTCGGTGGGATTCAAGATGGTCTGCGGACGACGCAAGTCGCGGGCCTCAAACTCGTCGTAGAGGTTCTGGGTGGGCTTGTCGAAGCCCCAGCCAGCACCGCCAAAGGCCGACGTGCGCGGACGTTGCAGAATGGTGGTGAAGGTGCCGCGGGTGAAACCCTCGCCCTCGCCATAGTCGCTCATGGGATCCTCGGTGTACTGAATCTCAAACACGCTCTCCTGGCTGTTCTCGCCAGCCATCGTCCACAGCGTGGCATAGGCGGGAAGCAAACTGTACTCGTTGCTCTCAATCACCTTCTTGCCCCAGTCGCGGGCCAACGTGTAGCACTGCTGTGCCTCGGCGGTATTGCCCTCTTGCGCCAGGAAGCCGGCACGATACAGGTTCACCTTCATGAGCATGGCCTGTGCGGCACCCTTGGTGGCGCGACCCATGTCGTCGGGCTCGGTGTACTCGCTGCGCTTGATGAGCAACTTCTCGGCACGCTCCAGGTCGGCGAGGATGAACTTGAAGGTCTCGTCGCGCGTGGTGCGTTTCTGAGCCCACTTGCCCGAACTATCGACCACATAGTCGATGAGCGGCATGCCGCCAAACACGCGCACAAGGCGGAAGTAGTAGTATGCGCGCAAGAAATAGGCCTCGCCCATCAATCGGTCGCGCAGTTCCTCGGTGAGACCGCTGCCTGCCACCTCGTCGAGGGGCACCTTGGGCACCTCGTCAAGAGCCAGGTTGGCGCGAGCCACGCCCGTCCATTGAGCGCGATAGAAGCCCAGCAACAACTTGTTGTTGGTGTTGGTCTTGAAATTCTCCATGTCGCGGCACTCGCCCATGTCGGTCACCGACTGGCCGCCCTTGAGGGCGTCGTCGCTCACGATGTCGCCAATGAACCACTCGCTGTAGTAGGTGGTGTTGGTGCCAAACTCCCACATGAGCGGCGTGTAGGCCGCGTTCACGACCTCAACGGCAGCCGCGGCGGTAGCAAAATAAGCGTCGCGAGATGTCGTGCCAGGGGTCTCCTCGGTGAGCCAGTTGTGGCACGCCGTGCCGCTCACGGCGACGGCAGCAACTATCATATATTTTATATATTTCATCACAATTTGGAATTTTATGTGTTTTCGAAGAAATATGATACTCTCTCTTGTGTCCTAATTGATTAGAAACTGATGTTGGCTCCCACCATGTAGGTGCGGGCTTGAGGATAGTTACCCCAGTCCACGCCGCCTCCCACTTCGGGGTCGTAGCCCTTGTACTTGGTGACGGTCCACACGTTGTTGGCGCTCACATAGATGCGGCAGCGGCTCATGCCAATCTTGCGCGCAATGTTGTTGGGCAGCGAGTAGCCCAGTTGCAAGTTCTTCAGGCGCAAGTAGTTGCCGTTTTCCACATAGCGGCTGCTGTAAGCCGAGTTGGCACTGTTGCCCAGCGGGTTGGGGATGGTGCCGTTAGGATTGTCAACGGTCCACACGTTCTTCATGTCGTTGCTCAACTGGGTTTGCAGACCCGAGCCCTCGGTGCGCGTGCGCATCATGTTGTAAATCTTGGCACCGCCCACGCCCTGGAAGAAGAGCGACAGGTCAAATCCGTTCCAGTCGGCGGCAATGTTCAAGCCATAGGTGAGCCAGGGGAACGGCGAACCCAGGTTGGTCTTGTCGTCGTCGTTGATGATACCGTCCTTGTTGATGTCGACGAAGCGTGCGTCGCCAGCATGATAGGGGTTCACGTTGCCGGCGGCGGTGTAGCCGGGCAATGCGGCCTCGGCCTCCTCGTCGGTGCGATACACGCCCTGGTAGTCATAGCCCCAGAAGGTGTACAGCGGCAGACCCTCGTCGCACAGGCGCAGGGCGATGCCGTCCCACACCTTCTCGCCACCATTGAGGGCGGTGAGTTTGTTGTCGATAAACGAGATGTTGCCGTCGATGGCATAGTGCACCTTGCCAATGGTGTTCTGGTGGCCCAGGGTGAGTTCGATACCCTTGTTGCGCACGGTACCCACATTGCTCTGGGCGTCGTAGCGGTTGCCGGTCCATGCCGGACCCTTCACGGTGAGGAGCATGTCCTTGGTGTCGCGGATAAACGCGTCGGCGGTGACGGTGAGCAAGCCGTGCCAGAAACTGGCGTCAACACCCACGTTCCACGTCTCGGTCTTCTCCCACTTGCCACCCTGGTTCACATAGGTGAGGATGGTGGCGCCGTTCAACTCGTAGTTGCCATTGAAGGGATAGGTCACGAAGGTGGGACCCTCGTGGAAGATGGTCTGGTTGAAGGCGTTGTTGGCAATCTTGTCGTTACCAATCTGTCCCCAGCCCAGACGCAACTTCAGGTTGTCGAGCCAAGTGACATTCTTCATGAATGCCTCCTCGCTCACGCGCCAACCGAGTGCCACGCTGGGGAAGAAGCCCCAGGTGTTCTCCGGGAAGCGGTTGGAACCGTCGGCACGGAAGTTCACCGTGGCCATGTAGCGGTCCATGAGGGTGTAGTGGAAACGTCCCAGCCACGACATGCGGCGCGTGCGGTTCACCGAGTCGCCGGCATAGCCCTTGTCGTCGGTGGTCTGGCTCAGATACCAGTTGTTCTCCTCGGGCAACAAGATGGCCGAGCCGCTGCCGCTGATGCTGTTGTAGTTAAACTCCTCGCTCGTTTGACCCACCATGAAGTTGATGAAGTGCTTGTCGGTGAGTTGCTTGGTATAGGTGAGCGTGTTCTCCCACACCAGCGTGGTGTAGTGAGCAAGCGAACGCTCCAGGAAGTTCTTCGACAGGTTGTCGTAACTCGACACCTCATATTTGTCCTTGAACAGGCGGTGGCGCACGTTCACGTGGTCATAACTCACGTCGGCGCGATAAGTGAGGCCATCGATGGGCTTGATTTCGAGATAGATGTCGCCAATCCAGCGGCTGGTCTTGTCCTGTGGGTGCGAGTATTGCAACATCGAGATGGGGGTGTACACGTTCTTGAAGTTGCTGGGCGGTGCCACTTGTCCCTCCCACTTGTTGCGCTCGTCGGGATTGCTGTGGATGATGGGATAGTAAGCGGGGTCCCAGGGTGCCATGGAGATGGCCTGCGAGAGCAGGTTGCTGTCCATGCTGGCGCCAGTGGTGCTGGCGTTGCGGCCCCAAGAGTACACATAACTCAGGTTCTCGCCAATGCGCAGCCATTTCTTCACGTCGAACGAGGTGTTGGCCCTCAACGTAAAGCGGTTGTAGTCGCTGCCCTTGATGATACCGTCCTGCTTGAAGAAACTGGCGCTGAACGAGTAGTTAGCGAGGTCCGTACCGCCGTCCACGCTCACGTGGTAGTTCTGGATGGGCGCGGTGCGGAACACCTCGTCCTGCCAGTCGTGGTCCACGGCGGCATAGTCGAAGCCGTCGGGGTTGCTCTCGGTCTTGGGCTGCCAGTAGTGGTCGTCGCCACGCGTCTTGGCAAACCACAGCCAGGCGTTGAAGTCGCCGTTATTCTTTTCTATATAAGCCTTCTCGGTCTTGCTGGCGTTCAGCGCGATGTAGGTGTTCCAGAAATCTTCTTTGTTCATCAGGTCGAGTTTGCGCCAGCGCTGCTGCCAACCGTAATACAGGTCGAGCGACACGTGGCTCTGGCCCTTCTCGCCCTTCTTGGTGGTGATGAGCACCACACCATTAGCACCGCGGCTACCATAGATGGCGGTAGCACTTGCGTCCTTGAGGATTTCGGTGGTAGCAATATCGCTGGGGCTCAAGAAGTTGATGTCGTTGCAAATCACGCCGTCGACCACATAGACGGGCGACGCGTCGTTCACGGTACCGATACCGCGGATGCGCACCTCGGCGCCCGCGCCCGGCTGACCGCTGTTAGCGTTCACCGTCACACCGGCGGCACGGCCCTGGAGGGCTTGGTCAAGATTGGCAGCGGGGGTCTTTTTCAGTTTGTCGGCACTAATCGACGCAACCGAACCGGTGAGGTCACTTTTCTTCATGGTACCATAACCCACAACCACGAGTTCGTCGAGCAACTTGTTGTCCTCGGTCATGCGCACGTTGATGGTGCCGGCGCTCGAGAATGAGCGGCGCTCGGTGTTCATGCCCACGAAGGTAAACACCACGGTGCCCTTGCCGTCGGCGGTGATTGTGTACTGACCGTCAAAGTCGGTCACGGTTGTCTTGCTTGTGCCGTCTATCGTCACGGTCACGCCGGGCAACGGGCTACCATCGCTATCGTCAACGACGGTGCCTTGAAGCCGAATCTGCGCAAACATCGCGAGCGGCAACAACATAAACAATGCTGTAAGTTTAATTTTCATGTCAAAATATGTTAGTAATCGAAAATTCATCTATTTTTCGCTAGTTTTCACGTTGCAAAATTATAATCATTATCGTATACAAACAAGAAAAATACTACGCAAAAAACTCACTTTTTCGCTTTCTGTCGCTTTTTTGAACTATCGCAATTCGTTGTTGTTTAGACGTTTGCGAAAAAACATGTTTTATAACATACTACTCACTCGCAACAAATTACGATTTTTGGTTAATTTTGCGCCAACAATCTTCGACCATAGCCAACCGATTTTGCCATTCATCATGAAATTGCCCGATTTCATTTCGCGCTTGAGCGCCCTTGCCGCCATGCTGTCGCTGTGCCTCGTCACAGCGGCCCAGCGTCCCTTGCTGGTGAACTACTCTCCCGAGGTCTATAACGGCGGCACGCAGAACTGGGCCATCGCCTTCACGCCCACCAACCGCATCTTGCTGGCCAACAACCACGGCTTGATGTCATTCGACAGCCGACAGTGGAACATCTCCCCCACCGCCAACTACACACCGGTGTGGTCGGTGCTGTGCGACAGCACGCGCATCTTTGTGGGAGCCAGCAACGAACTGGGCTACTACGACTACAGCGACTCGCTGCACTGCCTGCACTACCACTCGCTGCTGCCACTGGTCAAGGGCGACAAAAACCTGGGCGAGGTGTGGCGCGTGATGCACTGGCAAGAGCAGGTCGTGTTTCAGGCCAAAGACCGCCTGCTGCTGCTCGAGGACGACTTGAGCCGCATCACCACGGTCAAGAGCGACCAACTCATCGAAAGCGCGGCCGTCATCGACGGGCATCTGTATGTGTGCAGCAAGCAGGGCGCCTACGAACTGCGCAACGGGCGACTCGAAGTGCTGCCGGGCACCGAGGCCATCGCCGGACGAACGGTGCGCGCCATCCTGCCGTTTAACATGGGGCTCATGCTGTGCTGCGCCAATGGCGAACTGCTCATCTACAGCGCGGGCACCATCATGCCGCTGCACACCCACATCGAAGGCTTCCTGCGCGAGAGCCAAATCTTCTGCGCCACGTCACAGGGCGACTGGGTGGCTGTGGGAACGGTGCGCAATGGCGTGGTGATTGTGAACTTTAACACCGGGGCCACCCACTTTGCCAACATGGCCACCGGGTTGCGCAACAACACCGTGCTGGCAGTCGAGTTTGACGACTACGACAACCTGTGGCTGGGCCTCGACCAGGGTTGCGCCCACGTGATTCTCAACGCGCCCTACTCCAACCTGCTGGGCGACAATTCTCCGCTGGGCACGGGCTACACCTCGCTGGTGAAGGGCAACTTGCTCTATCTGGGCACCAACCAAGGCGTCTATGCCACACCCTATCCGCCCACCCTGGGTCCCGTGCCCGCTACGCCTCAACCCGTGGTGGGGTTGCAGGGCCAGGCGTGGAGCCTGCGCGACATCGACGGCACCACGCTGTGCGGCAACGACAACGGCGCCTATGTGGTGCGCGGCACCTATGCCACCAAGATTGCCGGGCCCGAGGGCACCTGGAATTTCGTGAAACTGCGTCGCCACCCGGGCCTCGTGCTAGCCTGCGACTACCGCTCGCTCTATCTGCTGCGCCTCGCCGGAGGCACGGCCACCATGGTCGACCGCATCAAGGGCATCGACGTGACCAGCGGGCAACTGATCGAGGACAGCGACGGCTCGATGTGGCTGTGCCACTGGCTCAACGGCGTGTACCACTTCTGGCTGAGCGACGACTGTCTGAGCGTGACGCGCATGATACACTACAACAGCGACAATGGCCTGCCGGTGACCGAGGGCAACCACCTGGGCGTGGCGGGCGACACGGTCTACATCTCGAGCGCCGACGGCTTTCACCGCATCAACCCCGCCACGGGCAAACTGGAACTGGCACCCTGGCTCTCACGCACATTCAACCGCTACGGGCAAGCGCTCAACCTCTATGAGGCAGCCAATGGCGACCTGTGGGCATTCATGGCGGGATACGTGGCACTGGCGCGGCGCGGCGCCGACGGCACATTCCTGCCAGCCGACACCCTCTCCTACCGCTCATTCTGCAACCGCATGCAGATGTCACTGGGCAACTTCAGCGACCTCGACAGCACACACACGCTGCTCAACAGTGGAAACGGATTTATCTTGGCCGACTTGCGCTATGAGACCAAGCGACGAAAGAGCAAACTCATGTTCGACGAGATAGTGGCTTATGGCGACCGCGACACGCTGGTCTACAAAGACTTGTCATTCACCAACCTCTCCCGCCTCGTGCTGCCGCACAGCCGCAACTCGCTCAACTTGCGATTTGTCATGCCCGACTTCATCTCGCCCGACGAGGTGCTCTATCAGGTCTATCTCGAGGGCTACGACCACCAGTGGGGCAGCCCGAACCACATAGGGGCGAAAAGTTACACGCAACTGCCCAGCAACACCTACACGCTGCACGTGCGCGCCACCAACACCGCGACGGGAGAGGTCGAGGAAATAACACTCGACATCGTGGTGCAAAGTGCGTGGTACGAGTCGTGGTGGGCGTGGATTATCTACTTGTTGCTCATCGGGCTGGCAATCTACGGCATCTATCACTACATCGTGCGACGCGAGCAACGCCGCCTGCAACTCATCGCCGAAGAGAACGAACGGCAAATGGTGATGAAACAACGCGAACAAGAGGCGCAAATGCGTGAACAGCAGGCACTCATGCGCGAGCAAGACGCCATCATGCGCGAACAAGAGGCCGCCATGGCGGCTCAACAAGCCAAGATTGAGGCCGAGGAACGCCAGCGAGAGGTGGAACAGCGACAACACGAGGCACAAATGGCAAGTGTGAGGGCCGAAAGGCTAGAAGTGGAACTCAAACACCGCTCCAGCGAACTCGCCGACAGCACCATGAACCTGGTGCGAAAAAACGACATGCTGCAACAACTCGACAGCCAGATGGAGCAACTCACCACCATCGTGTGGCAAGACGAGAGCAAACGCACGGTGGCCAAACGCATCGCCGACATCCGTCGAGACATCCAAAACAACATCCGCGAAGACGAAAACTGGGAAAAATTTGAGGAGAGTTTCAACCTTGTCTACGACAACTTCATGATTAAACTCAGCGCCCAGTTCCCCGACTTGAAGGCCAACGACAAGAAACTGTGCGCCTACCTGCGCATGGGATTGTCGAGCAAGGAGATGGCGTCGCTGCTCAACACCAGCGTGCGCAGCATCGAGACGGCGCGCTACCGCCTGCGCAAGAAACTGCGCCTCGACCAGGGCGACAACCTCACCGACTTCATCCAGAACCTATAGCCCGCACGGCGCTGGTCCTCAAAAAAATTTAGCACCCTCCTGGTCTCACGACGGGGAGGGTGCCTGCTGTATATGAAAAAACTATCTACTCTTCTTCTCTTAGGGGCGCGGTGGGCAAGGGCTTATTTCACCACTTGCTTCACCACGTCGCGATGTCCATCGCTATAGGTCGTCACCACCACGTTCACGCCGTCGTAGGGCTCGCTGCTGGCACGGCCGTCGAGGCTGTAGTAGGTGCGCGAGGCAACGATTGTCGAAGCGGTCTTGTCGGCCATGGTCTCCAGCACGCTGGTCACCACTTGGCTGGCCTCCCAATCGAGGTACATCGTCACATAGGGCACAGCGGCATTGCCGGTGGCATAGCCTCCCGCTTCCTGAATCTCCTGCTTGAAACTCTTCCAGCCGGGATTCGACTTGTCGAGCGCCAGGTTGTTCGCGAATCCGACCAGCTGATTGGACAGGATGGATGTGCGGTTGAATTCTGAGCTGGGGTATTCGTCGGTAAGGTAGCCGATGGCGTGTCCGCCCAGTTCGTGGGCCACCAGGTTGGCGACGTCTCCGCTTGTCTGGCCGGTGGACGTATCCCAGCGGCCGTTCCAGGTGAGGGAACGCGGGGCCGTCCACGAAGAATTGAGGCACATGCTGGCCAGGGCCGCCCGCTGCGACCAGTAGCACAGGCCGCCGTAGGTGTCGGTATTGCACAGGACCAGGGCGAAGGAACGGGTGGAGGAATAGCCGGGAATCTGCTGGGCGAGACTCTGCAGTCGGGCACGGCTTGTAGCATTCATCATGGAACCGTAATGGGTGGCGTCCTGCCAGCCCACTCCGAAATAGGTATCCTTCTTGTTGTCGCCGATGCTGACGCCCCGTTCGTTGGAAAGGGCTGCGGCCAGCACCACGTTGAAACAATCCTTGTAGGTCTTGTACGGTTCGATGGAAAAGAGCTTCTCCATGACATAGGAGCCCCATTTTTCGAAGTTGCCGCCCTTCTTGAGGTCGTACACATCGAAGCCGTCGCCCGTGACGATAATCTGGACCGGGGAGGCAACCGTGGCGGTGTGCCAGGTGATGATGTCTCCGGTCTCATAGTGGTCGAAATCGTAGTGGAGGTCCCAGTCGTCGGGCGCGTTCACCGGGCCGTCGATGGTGGTCATTTCGCTTCCCGAGAGTGCCGTGACCGCGACCTTGCCTCGGGCAGGCTTCCGTAGCAGTAGGCGATATCGGCCTCCTTGTCGTAAATGGCCGATACACGGGTGGACGTGAGGTCCCATTCCAGATCCGCGAGCGAGGTCAGGGAGGTGTAATTCACCAGGTTGCGTATCTTGCAGGACCGGCCGGCTCCGCGTACTTTCACCAGCGACATGTCACGCGTGCCCAGGTGCATCTTGAACGTAACCGTCTTCCCTTCTTTGGTGTAGGTTCCGTTCTTGGCATAGACCACATCGCCGTCGGTGGTGCCGCAGAACTTTCCGTTCTTGAAGGCCAGGGTGGCCTTGTGCGCGTGCAGGGCCACGGTGGTGCCGGCGTCGCGGAAACCCTGGTTCACCGCTCCCGGTACCGTGTAGATGGTGAAACGGTCCGTTCCGGCACTATACTGCAGGCGGTACACGTCCTTGTCGCGTCCGTCCAGGGCGATATAAATCTCATCCCCGTCTTCCCACGTTCCGGTGGTCGTCATCTTGGTCCCGGCGGTGGCCTCCACGATGATCTCA